>NZ_JBFBBQ010000016.1:0-138837 GCF_040682775.1 Amycolatopsis sp. NPDC051106
CGTACCTGGAGGGTCGGCTCACGAGCCGACTCTCTGGGTACGCGAGCCGACCTTCTGGGTACGCGAGACGACCTTCTGGGTACGTGAGCCGACCCTCCGGGTCAGTCCTTGCGGGGGACGTGCTTGCCGAGGAAGCTGATCACGCTCGGGACCACCGTCCGGTTGAACGGGTCGCCGTGCTTGCCGTGGGCCGTGTGGGCGACCGCCGGGTGGGCCGCCTCGATGTAGCGGCGGACGCCCGTGATGAACGAGTCCTCGGTGCCGCACCAGATGCCGTTGGCGACGCTCTTCGTCTCGTCGATGTGCTTCAGAGGGTCCAGCGCGGTCCAGTCGTTCAGGCCCGTGAAGATGTGCCGCTTGGCCATCTCCTGCCACGACAGGATGAGCGCGGGGGCCAGCGTCGCGACCGCGGCCGGTGGCTGGCGCCGCTCGACCCGGCGACGCGTGTACACCAGCGCGCCGAACCCGCCCATGGAGACGCCGGTGCAGGCGAACGGCTGCCCGGTCTCGCCGGCGAAGCCGCGGGCCCGGAGCCACTGCGGGACCTCCTCCAGCAGCATCGCCATCGGGTCGTCGCCCGGGTGGACCTGGTGCCAGTAGTTGTCGCCGCCGTCGACGGCGACGAAGCCGAACGCCGGGACCGCCTTGCGCGCGACGTCGCTGGAGAGCTGCTTGAGCGTGCCGGTCGGGGCCGCGCTGCGGGCGTTGCCGTGCAGGCCGTGCAGCATCAGCGACATCGGCAGCCCCTTCGGCGGGGTCTTCGACGGCAGGATGAAGACCAGGTCGACCATCCGGCCGCGGGCCTGGGAGTAGACGCGCTCGACGCGGGTGCTGCCCAGCTGGGTCGTCGGGTTCGACGACGTCACGCCCAGCGTCCGCTGCAGGGCCTGGCTGAACGGCAGCTTGCCGGTCGCCGTGCCGAGGGCCAGGCCGCCCACGGCCAGCCCGGACGCCCCCGCGATCAGCATCGAGCGGCGGCTGAGCCACCGCCGCGCGTCGCGGACGGCCGCCGCCCCCGCCGGGATCCGGGGCTCGGCTTCGCCGTGCTCCCTGGGATCCCCGTTTTCCTCGTTCACCTGTCTCCGTCCCCCGCCTGCTGCTCCTAGGACGCCGCGCACCCACTCCGCGTTCCCCCGCGTCCGTCGTTCGCCGGGTTAGTCGTTCCCACCCTGCCCGGCGTTTCCGGTTCTCGCCCGCCAAACCGCCTTCGCGGCCTCGGTCGAGTGTTCCGCCCGCTCCACAGTGTCCCCGAGACCCACCGCCAGGGTGATCCCCAGGGGTATCAAAATGTGGTCGATGCCCTGCTCACCGGCGCCGAAGTGCCCGGACGCCTCGAGCGTGACGAAGCCGTGCAGCGCGCTCCACAGCTGGGCGGCCGCCTGGTACTTGTCGGCGGGCCGGAACCGGCCCGCCTCGATGGCCCGCTCGGTCGCCCGGACGATGTGCTCGAACGCCTCCAGGCCCTCCTGGGCGGCTTCGCGGCCCTCTTCGGTGGTCAGGTCGGACAGCGTCGCCCGCTTGCCGCCCGGCGCGGACTGGCCGAACGTCACCGCGAACAGCTGCGGCTGCTCGGCGACCGCCTGCCGGTAGGTCCGGGCCAGGCCGAAGATGTCCGCCACCGGGTCGTCGGTTTCGGCGACCTCGGCCAGCCACGCGCTGAGCTTCCGGAACCCCGTGCGCGCGACCTCGTCGACCAGCGCGGCCATGCCCCCGAAGTGCGTGTACACGGCCATCGTCGAGACGCCGACCTCCGCCGCCAGCTTGCGGGCCTGCAGGGCTTCGGGGCCGCCCTCGGCGAGCAGCCGGATGGCGGCCTCGACGAGCCGCTCCTTGACGTCGTTCGCGCGCGGTTTCGGGCTCATGCTTGCCAGTATCTCATAACCCTGTTATAAATGGAGTCATAACCGCGTTATAGCAGCCTCGGAGGGGTCAGTCATGGGCACCAAGTTCCTCGAAGGAAACTTCGCCCCGGTGAGCCGGGAGCACACGATCACCGAACTGGCCGTCACGGGTGCGATCCCCGGGTTCCTCGACGGCCGCTACCTGCGCAACGGGCCCAACCCGCTGTCCGAAGTGGACCCGGCGGCCTACCACTGGTTCATGGGCGACGGCATGGTCCACGGCGTGCGCCTGCGCGACGGGAAGGCCGAGTGGTACCGCAACCGGTGGGTGCGCAACCCGGCCGTGGCGGCGACGCTGAACGGCGAGGACGCGAGCCGCTTCTGCGGGCTGGACGCGCTGGGCGCCAACACCAACGTGATCGGCCACGCCGGCAAGACCCTCGCGCTGATCGAGGCGGGCGCGCCGGTCTACGAGCTGACCGACGAGCTCGACACCGTCGGCCGCTGCGACTTCGACGGCACGCTCCCCGGCGGCTACACCGCCCACCCCAAGCGCGACCCGCGCACCGGCGAGCTGCACGCCGTGTCGTACTTCTTCGGCATGGGCCACAAGGTCCAGTACTCGGTGATCGACGTGCACGGCCGCGCGCGCCGGACCGTCGACGTCGAGGTCACCGGGTCGCCGATGATGCACGACTTCTCGCTGACCGAAAAGCACGTCGTGTTCTACGACCTGCCGGTGACGTTCAACGCGGAGATGGCGGTCGCCGCGAACGTGCCGGGCGCGCTGCGGACGCCGGCGAAGCTCGTGCTCTCGGCCATGGTCGGCAAGGTCCGCGTGCCGGACCCGGTGACGGCGATGATGGCGCGCAAGATCGGCGCGAACGGCGGCCTGCCGTACCGCTGGGACCCGAAGTACCCCGCGCGGATCGGTGTCATGCCGCGCGAAGGCGGCAACGGCGACGTCCGGTGGTTCGAGGTCGAACCCTGCTACGTCTTCCACCCGCTCAACGCCTACGACGACGGCGACAGCATCGTGCTCGACGTAGTCCGCCACCCGAAGATGTTCGACACCGAGCTGCACGGCCCGGACGAGGGCGGCCCGACCTTGGACCGCTGGACCGTCGACCTGACCGCGGGCAAGGTCCTGGAGGAGCGGCTCGACGACCGCGGCCAGGAGTTCCCGCGCGTGGACGAGCGCCTCGTCGGCCGTCGCCACCGCTACGGCTACTCGATGGCGGCCGACGGCGGAGCGGACCCCGCCGGCTCGCTGTTCAAGCACGACTTCCAGACCGGCTCGAAGCAGGAGCGAGCGTTCGGTGCCGGCCGGCAGCCGGGCGAGTTCGTCTTCGTCCCGTCCCGCGAGGACGCGGCGGAGGACGACGGCGTCCTGATGGGCTTCGTCTTCGACCCGGCGAACCAGCGCAGCGACCTCACGCTGCTCGACGCGGGCACGCTGGAGACGGTCGCGGCGATCCACCTGCCCGACCGCGTGCCCAACGGCTTCCACGGCAACTGGGTCGAGACGGTCTAGGTGAGCACGCGGTGGTCGCCGGTGTAGAGGTTCATCGAGTCGCCGCGCAGGAAGCCGATCAGCGTCATGCCGTTCTCCTCGGCCAGCTCGACCGCCAGCGATGACGGCGCCGACACCGCGGCCAGCAGCCCGATCCCGGCCATCGCGGCCTTCTGCACCAGCTCGAACGAGGCGCGCCCGGACACGAGCAGGCCGTGCCCGGGGGCGGGGATCCGGCCGTCGAGGACGGCCCAGCCGAGGACCTTGTCGACCGCGTTGTGCCGGCCGACGTCCTCGCGGACGACGGCGAGCTCACCGTCCGGGGTGAACAGTCCCGCCGCGTGCAGGCCGCCGGTGCTGGCGAACACCTTCTGCCGGGCGCGCAGCGCGTCCGGCAGGCCGGCCAGCGTCTCGCTCTTCACCGCGAAGGGCGCTTCGGCCGGGGAGAAGCGGGTCTTGAGCTTGACCGCGTCGAGCGCGGCCTTGCCGCAGACGCCACACGAAGAGGTGGTGTAGAAGTTGCGCTCGACCCCGGTGTCCGGCGGCGGCACCCCGGGCGCCAGCGCGATGTCCAGCACGTTGTAGGTGTTGCGGCCCTCGTCGTCGACGCCGTCGCAGTAGCGGGCGACCGAGATGTCCTCGCGGCCGCCGATCACCCCTTCGGACAGCAGGAAGCCGTGGGCCAGCTCGACGTCGTGCCCCGGCGTGCGCATCGTGACGGCCAGCGCCTTGCCGCCGACCCGCAGCTCCAGGGGTTCTTCGGCGGCGAGCGCGTCGAGGCGGCGGCGGTCGCCGGCCGCGGAGATCTTCCGCACCGGCCTGCGCACGGTCACCCTGCCCATGACCCACACCCTTCTTCGCCGGAAAGTTCGACACCCGGATGGTGCAACACCGGGTATTTAGTAATACATTCCCTCCATCATCCCCACTCTACGGAGGGATCCGATGGCTCTCGGCTTCCTGGACCGTTCCCGGATCGTGGCACCCCCAGGCTGGACGCGCTGGCTGGTGCCGCCGGCGGCCCTTTCGGTACACCTGTCGATCGGGCAGGCCTACGCGTGGAGCGTGTTCAAGACCCCGCTCGAGAAGACGATGGACCTGAACGGCACGCAGAGCTCGCTGCCGTTCCAGCTCGGCATCGTCATGCTCGGCCTGTCCGCGGCGTTCGGCGGCACGCTCGTCGAGAAGAACGGCCCGCGCTGGGCGATGTTCGTCTCGATGTGCTGCTTCGCGAGCGGGTTCCTCATCTCCGCCCTCGGCGTCGCGACCGGCCAGTTCTGGCTGGTCGTCCTCGGCTACGGCGGGATCGGCGGCGTCGGGCTCGGCATCGGCTACATCTCGCCGGTGTCCACGCTCATCAAGTGGTTCCCGGACCGGCCGGGCATGGCGACCGGCATCGCGATCATGGGCTTCGGCGGCGGCGCGCTGATCGCCTCGCCGTGGTCGTCGTCGATGCTCGGCACCTCGCCGACCACCGGCACGATCGCGACGGCGTTCCTCGTGCACGGCCTCGTCTACGCGGCGTTCATGTCGATGGGCTGGCTGCTCGTGCGCGTGCCGGCCGACGACTGGAAGCCGGCCGGCTGGCAACCGAAGACCGACCACGGCAAGGCGATGATCAGCACCGCCAACGTCTCGGCCGCCAACGCGATCAAGACGCCGCAGTTCTGGTGCCTGTGGGTCGTTCTGTGCTTCAACGTCACAGCGGGCATCGGCATCCTGGAGAAGGCGTCGCCGATGATCCAGGACTTCTTCAAGAACACGTCGACCCCGGTCGGCGCGGCCGCGGCGGCGGGCTTCGTCGCGCTGCTCTCGCTGTGCAACATGCTGGGCCGGTTCGTCTGGTCGTCCACTTCGGACCTGGTCGGCCGCAAGAACATCTACCGCACCTACCTCGGCGTGGGCGCGGTGCTGTACCTGGTGATCGCGCTGACGGAGAACTCGTCGAAACTCGTGTTCATCCTGTGCGCGATGGTGATCCTGTCCTTCTACGGCGGCGGGTTCGCGACCGTCCCGGCGTACCTGAAGGACCTCTTCGGCACCTACCAGGTCGGCGCGATCCACGGCCGGCTGCTCACCGCGTGGTCGGTCGCCGGGGTGCTCGGCCCGCTGATCGTCAACCGGATCGCCGACAGCGAGAAGTCGGCGGGCAAGTCCGGCCCGGACCTCTACGCGACGTCCTTCTACATCATGATCGGCCTGCTCGTGGTCGGCTTCGTGGCCAACGAGCTGGTGCGGCCGGTGAAGGAGAAGTTCCACGAGCCCGTCACCTCAGGCGCGACCGCGAAGAGTGAGGCGTGATGAGCGAGCCGTCCACGAAGCCAAACCGGGTCCCGCTGATCGTGCTGGCCTGGGCATGGGTCGTGCTGCCCTTCGCCTACGGCGTCTACCAGCTGTTCCTGAAGCTGGTCCAGCTCTTCGGCTAGCTTCACGGCTTGTGAGCTGAGTCACCCGTGCAGCAGAAGGCGGCCCGGCGGCGTCGGTAGGGCGTGCACCTACTGGGGAAGATCGCCGTCGCCGGGCTGTCCTTCGCCGTCCTGTGCGGGACGGCTTACGGCTACGAGAACCTCCGCGCCCTCGACGACGTCACGCGCGACAGCGTCATCGACGCCGACGGCGGCACCGCGCCGGGTGAGCAGCCCGCCGACGGTTCGCTCGACATCTTGTTCGTCGGGCGGGACTCGCGGACCGACCAGCAGGAAAAACCGCTTCCGCCGGACATCCTGCGCGAGCTGCGAGCCGGCGCCAACGGCGACGACCTCACCGACACCCTCATCGTCCTGCGGATCCCGAACGGCACGAAGGACGTGAAAGCGTTCTCCATCCCGCGCGACAGCTACGTGTCCATGCCCGGCGGGAAGGGCAAGATCAACGCCGCGTTCGGGCGGGCGAAGGCGGCCGAGGGAAAGCGGCTGCGCGACGCGGGGGAGACCGACAAGGCCAAGATCACCAAGGCCGCTCTCACCGCCGGGCGGCGCGGGACGCGGCAGGCCGTCGAGGACCTCACCGGCGTGAAGATCGACCACTTCGCCGAGGTCAACCTGCTCAGCTTCTACGAGATCAGCAAGGCCGTCGGCGGCGTCGACGTCTGCCTGAACGAAGCCACCGAGGACAAGAACTCCGGCGCGAACTTCCCCGCCGGGCCGCAGCGGATCTCGGGTGCGGACGCGCTCGCCTTCGTCCGGCAGCGCGACGGCCTCAAGAACACCGACTTCGACCGCGTCCGGCGCCAGCAGGTGTTCCTCGCCGGGCTGGCCCGGCAGGTGCTGTCGGCGGGGACGCTGGGCGACCCGGGGAAGCTGTCGGACCTCATCGACGCCGTCAAGCGCTCGGTCGTGCTCGACGACGGCTGGAACCTGCTCGACTTCGTCGCGCAGCTGCGCGGGATTAACGGTGGCGGGATCCGGTTCGAGACGATCCCGGTCGGCAACCGCGACTACCGCTACGACCCGCAGAACCCGCGGGCCACGGCCGTGCAGGTCGACCCGGCCGAGGTGAAGGCCTTCGCCGCGGCCCTGATCGGGTCCGCCGCGCCGAAGACGCCGGCCGCCGCCCCGGTCACCGTCGACGTCAGCAACGCCGGCCCGAAGGAAGGCCTCGCGACCCGCGTGGCCGGGTTCCTGGGGGAGCACGGGTTCGCCAAGGGCGACACCGGGAACACCGCCTCGCGGCGGACGTCGCTGGTCCGCTTCGGCGCCGGCCTCGCGCAGCGCGGCGCGGAGGTCGCGAAGCTGCTGGGCGGGCTGGCGACGCAGGAGTCGGCGGCGGTGCCGGCGGGTCACATCGAAGTGGTGCTCGGATCGGTCTACTCCGGTCCCGGAGCGACCGGGGGCGGGAGCGCCCCGGCCGCCGGCGACGAGCCGATCACCTCGGACGGGGTCGTCTGCGTGAATTGACAGCGCCCGGCTGTCGAATGTCCGGCTTTTCCGCCGGGTTCCGCGAAATTGCGCGAGGAATTTCCGCGAAGTACCGCAAGGTCGTTTTCCGCCGACCGGACCACGGCGGACCACGAGGGTGAGTGGTCTTGACGCTGCCTCCCTGGTGAGGCAGTGTGCGGGGACCGTCGGCGGCACTACCTCGCGGCGGACCGGAAAAGATCACCGGACCGGTGGCGTTCCGGAAAGTCAATTTCAGGAAATAAGGAAAGTCCGGACCCTATGCGCTACCGCGTTGCCCGCGGGGGGTGGCTCCTTTCGGTGCTCGCTTCCGCTCTTCTGTGCGCCGGGTGCCAGTCGGCGTCCGCTTCGGCGCACTACCCCGACAAGATCGACGCGTGCAAGCTGCCCGCCGCGAACGCGCGCGACCGGCTCGCCCCCGGCACCGTCGAGATCCCGGCCGATTCGGTGAAGACCGCCGACGCCAAGGTCGTCCCCCAGGACCGCTCCACTGAGGACAACGACCTCACCAGCTGCAAGCGTCTGTTCGCCCGCGACCTCGGCGGCGGGAAGCCCAACCTGCAGGACTACCGGCTCGTCACGATCGCCGTCGTGCGGTTCACCACCGCCGACCACGAAGACGCCGCCGCCAAGGCCACCCAGCTGATGACCGACGCGCTCGGTGACCACTCGGGTGTCCGGCTCGCGACCGGCGTCGGCGACGAGTCCGGTTTCTCCGAGCAGTGGGCCGCCGTGCGCTCCGGGAACGTCGTGCTCAGCCTGGCCATCGCCGACGGCGGCACGGAGGCCGCGCTGATCCCGCCGGCGACCCTCGACAACGTCCAGGCCGTGGTCACCGACATGACCACCACCCTGGAGCGCGAGTACCAGGGCTGAATCAGGGGCGGGGCTCGAGCCGCACCACGATCGCCTTCGACACCGGTGTGTTCGACTTCTCCGCCACCGAGTCCAGCGGTACCAGGGCGTTGGCTTCCGGGAAGTACGCCGCCGCGCACCCGCGGGCCGTCGGGTAGGAGACCACGCGGAAGGACGGCGCGCGGCGGTCGCCGTCCCGCCATTCCGAGACCAGGTCGACCATCGAGCCGTCGGCCAGGCCGAGCGCCGCGAGGTCGTCCGGGTTCACCAGGACGACCCGGCGGGCGTTCTCGATGCCGCGGTAGCGGTCGGACAGCCCGTAGATCGTGGTGTTGTACTGGTCGTGGCTGCGCATCGTCTGCAGCAGCAGCCGGCCCTCGGGCACCTGCGGGTACTCCAGCTCCGACACGGTGAAGTTGCCCTTGCCGTTGGCGGTGCCGGTGAACTCGCGGGAGTCGCGCGGCGCGTGCGGCAGCACGAACCCGTCCGGCTCGCGGACGCGGCGGTTGTAGTCCTGGCAGCCCGGCACGACCCGGGCGATGCGGTCGCGGACCAGGTCGTAGTCGGTCTCGAACGTCCGCCACGGCACGGCGTGCCCGGCACCGAACAGCGCCCCGGCCAGCCGGCAGACGATGGCGACCTCCGAGAGCAGGTGCTCGCTCGCCGGCTTGAGCCGCCCGCGCGAGGTGTGCACCTGCGACATCGAGTCCTCGACCGTGACGAACTGCTCGCCGCTCGCCTGGACGTCGCGTTCGGTGCGCCCGAGCGTCGGCAGGATCAGGGCGGTGCGGCCGTGGACGACGTGGGAGCGGTTCAGCTTCGTCGAGACGTGCACGGTGAGCGAGCACGACTCGAGCGCCTTCTCGGTCGCCTCGGTGTCCGGGGTGGCGGAGGCGAAGTTGCCGCCGACGGCGAAGAAGACCTTGCCGCGGCCGTCGCGCATCGCCCGGATCGCGTCGACGGTGTCGAAGCCGTGCTCGCGCGGCACCTCGATGCCGAACTCGCCGGCCAGGGCGTCCATGAAGGACTGCGGCATCTTCTCCCAGATGCCCATCGTCCGGTCGCCCTGGACGTTCGAGTGCCCGCGCACCGGGCACAGGCCCGCGCCCGGCTTGCCGATCATCCCGCGCATCAGCGCCAGGTTCGCGATCTCCGAGATCGTCGGCACGGCGTGCTTGTGCTGGGTCAGGCCCATCGCCCAGCAGTAGATCGTGCGCTCGGAGGAGGCGATCATCCGCGCGACGCGCTCGATCTGCTCGCGCGGCAGCCCGGTGGCGCGTTCGACCTCGGGCCAGTCGATCTCGCGCAGGTGCTTCGCGTAGTCGTCGAAGCCGTCGGTCGAGCGGTTCACGAAGTCGCGGTCGACGATCGCGCCCGGCGCTTCCTCGTCCCAGGCCAGCAGCAGGTGCCCGACGGCCTGGAACAGCGCGAGGTCGCCGCCGAGGCGGATCTGGGCGAACTCGTCGGCCAGCGGCGTGCCCTTGCCGACGACGCCGCGGACGTTCTGCGGGTTCTTGAACCGCATCAGCCCGGCCTCGGGCAGCGGGTTCACGGCGATGATCCGCGCGCCGTTCCCCTTGGCCTCTTCGAGGGCCGAGAGCATCCGCGGGTGGTTGGTGCCGGGGTTCTGCCCCACGACGACGATCAGATCGGCCTGGTGGATGTCCGCCAGGCTCACCGAACCCTTGCCGATGCCGGTGGTGGCGGCCAGCGCCGCGCCGGAGGACTCGTGGCACATGTTGGAGCAGTCCGGCAGGTTGTTGGTGCCGAACAAGCGCACCAGCAGCTGGTAGAGGAACGCGGCCTCGTTGCTGGTGCGGCCCGAGGTGTAGAAGATCGCCTCGTTGGGATCGGTCAGCGCCTTCAGCTCACCGGCGACGAGCTCGAACGCGTCGTCCCAGGAGATCGGTTCGTAGTGCGTCGCGCCTTCGCGCAGCACGAACGGCTCGGTGACGCGGCCCTGCTGGCCGAGCCAGTAGTCGGTCTTGCCCCGGAGCTCGCCGATCGGGTGGGCGGCGAAGAACGCGCGATCCACGCGGCGTTTCGTGGCCTCCTCGGCGACGGCCTTGGCGCCGTTCTCGCAGAACTCGGCCAGCTTGCGCTTCTCGCCGTCGACCTCGCGGGGCTCCGGCCACGCGCAGCCGGGGCAGTCGAAGCCCTCGCGCTGGTTCAGCAGCCGCAGTGCCTTGATCGTCCGGCCGGTGCCCATCTGCTCGACGCTGCGCGCGAGCGACACGGCGACGCCGGGTATCCCCGCCGCCCAGCCCTTCGGCTTCCCCACCTCGAGGCGGGTCTCGTCCACGTCCTGCGCCGGCGCTTCACGGGTCATGTGTTCATCGTGCGCCTCGATGACCACATCCGCGAACAGGGGGTGGGTCACATCGCCGGCGCGCCACTTTCTCCGGGAAAGATGCGTCCCTCACCCCGCCGGCGCGTCACTTTCCCCAGGAAAGATGCATCGCCTCACGCGGACTTCACCTTCGCGGCGCGCAGCCCGCGGTCGAAGAGGGTGACCGCGAGCAGGGCGACGCTGATCACGACCAGCGCGATCGCCAGCCGGTGCAGCCCCGCCGAGTCGGCGTGCGATCCGTAGCAGAGCGCGATCAGCGTCGACGCCACGATCGCGCCGAGGTACTGGGCCGTGCGGAACAACCCGCTCGCCGTGCCCATCTGCTCGGCCGGCGCCTCGCGGTACAACGTCGTCTGGTTCGCGACGCTCGTCAGACCCTGGGCCAGGCCGAACAACGCGGCCAGCGCCAGCAGCGCGCCGGTCCACGTGCCGTTGTGGACGAGCAGCAGCAGCGCGGAACCGCCGGCCAGCGCGACGGCGACCGTGACGAGCCGCGCGCGGATCCCGGAGCCGCGCCCCGAGAACGCCGCCGCGCAGACCGCCGTGCCCGACATCGGCAGCAGCATCAGCCCGGCCGCCTCCTCGGACAGCTGCCGCGCGGTCTCCAGCCACTGCACGTAGCCGAACATGATCGCGTAGATGGCCATGAAGCTCAGGGCCTGCCGCAGGTAGGTCCGCAGGATCGCGCGGTTGGCCGCCAGCGTCCGCAGGTCGAGGAACGGGTCGTCGCGGCGCAGTTCGACCAGCGCGAACGCGACGCCGAAAGCCGCGACGACGGCGAGCAGCCAGGGTTCGGTACCCGGGTCCATCAGGAAGAACAGGAGCGCGAGCAGGGTCGCGGAGAACAGCGCGATGCCCAGGACGTCGATCGGCTTCGCCGTGCGCTCGCCGCGGTCGTCCTTCGGCACCCACGCCCATGCCAGCACCAGCGACAGCCCGGCGAGCGGGATGTTCACGGCGAAGATCGCCGGCCAGCCGAAGAGGCCGATCAGCAGCCCGCCGAGCGTCGGGCCGATCACCATCACCGTCTGCGCGGACATCGACAGCACGGCGAGCACGCGCGCGGGCACGCCCTGGCCGCTCGCTTCCGCGTGGTGGCGCAGCACGGCCATCGCGGCGGGGAAACCGGCGCACGTGCCGAGACCCAGGACGACCCGCACGCCGGTCAGCCAGCCGACCGAAAGCGGGATCATGCCCGCGATCCCCGCGATGATCACCAGCGCCGCCCCGCCGAGCAGGACACGGCGCGCGCCGTAGCGGTCCACCAGCAGCCCGACCACCGGCTGCCCGACCGCGGTGGCCAGGTAGAGCGCCGAGATCAGCCAGGCCGTCTGACCGGGGCCGGCGCCGAAGCTCTGCCCGATCGGCACGAGCGCGACGGCGATGAGAGTGGAGTTGATCGGGTTGAGCACCGCGCCGGCCACCAGCGGGGTGACCAGGCGGGTGCCGAACTTCGCGGGGGCGGTGACGGTGCTCGTGAGAAGTCCCTTCAGTGCTGGGCGACGCGCTGCAGCAGCGGCAGCGCGCGCGTGACGGCGTCGAGCTCGGCGGGGGACAGTGCGTCCACCAGCGCCTGGGCCAGCCACTCGTCGCGGTGCTGCAGGATGCCGCGCACGGTGTCGGAGCCGGCCTCGGAAAGGCTGATCACCACGCGGCGCCGGTCGGCCGGATCGGGCGTGCGGGCGAGGTAGCCGAGCTCGTCGAGGACGCCGAGGGTGGCGGCCATCGACTGCTGCCGGACGTGTTCGGCGGCCGCGAGCTCGCCCTGGGTGGCGGGGCCGTCGCGGTGGAGCCGGTTGAGTACGGCGGACTGCGACGGCGTGAGGATCCCGGCGTTGTCGACCTGGCGCAGCCGGCGGTGCAGTTGCCCGACGACCGCGCGGATCCAGCCGGCGCTCTCGGCTACGTGTGCGGGTACTTCGCCCATACACACAGGTTAACTGTACAGTCCAGACTGTGCATTTGGATGTGACGCACTCCCTGCCGGAAGCGCAGACGGGTCAGTGGCAGCCGTCGAGGGTCGGCACCGGGTACTTCGGGTCGTAGTAGCCGGGCGCGTCCTGGTCGTCGCCCGTCGACGGGCCGGACGGCGGATTGGCGTAGCCGGGAGCCAGGAAGCCTTCCCGGGCGGCGGCGCAGCCGACGGACGAGTACGCGCTGGAGCCGCTGTAGGGCCACAAGCCGTCGCCGTGGGGGAAGCCGGTGTTGCGGCGGATCACGTAGCTTTCGTCGGCCCGCAGGAAGCTGACGATCTGGCCCGGGCTGCTCAGCTGTTCCGGCTGCGCGGCGTCGAAGGCGTAGGCGAGGGAGAACTTCGCGTCGACGATCAGTTCACCGGGCCGTTCCCCTGCTCGCGCGGTGAGGCTGCCGAACGACCGCGGCCCCTGGTCGAGCAGGTGGTGGCCGTCGGCGATCTCGGTGAGGTAGGTCGACACGTCCGCCTGGCCGTCCTTCGACGGCTTCCGCCCGAGGTCGCCGCTGATGGTCGCGCGGGCGTCCATGGCGAACAGGGCCAGGTAGGCCTTCGGGTCGTGCTGGTAGAGCACGGCGGGGTCCAGCCTCGCCACCGCGATGACCTGCCGGACCTTCGCGTAGGCGTCCGCGACCGCGTCGGCCTTGAAGCCGCCGATCGCGGCCGCGGCGGGCGCGGTGATGCCGTCGAGGCCCTTCGGCCAGGTGTCCGCGGGGGTGTTCGCGTACGGCCGGGCGAGATCGACCCGGGCGTACTGCGGGACCCGCGTGGGGTTCGGCGCCGCGTTCTGGGCGGGCCGGCGGCCGACGAGCACGATCGCCGTCGTCGTCACGGCGAGGATCGCCACCAGCACGCCGAGTATCCACCAGCGGCGGTGCGGTTTCCGGGCACCGCGCTTGCGTTGCTTGCGGAGCTGTTTGCGGTCCTTCTTGGCGCCCAGCCAGGCGTCGGTCCGCGCGTGCTTGCGCCACTCCGGGTCCATCAGGTCCGGGTGCGAGTCGAGCAGGTCGTCGTCCACGTGCGTTTCCCCCCAGTCGATGCCTGATCATCGACAGCGGGGGAAGATCGTTACGACCCGAAGAACAGGAACGGGTCCTCGTTGACGCCGACGCCCTGGATCTGGTGCACGACGATCGCCGCCACGACCAGGACGACGACCAGCGCCAGCGCGAGCACGCCGGGCCACCGGCTTTGTCCCGGCTGGTGTCCGCCGGTGCGGCGCTCGTGCTTGCGGCGCTTCTTGAGCTCCTTCTTCGCACCCAGCCAGGCGTCCCGCTCGGCGTGCTGCTGCCAGTCGGGGTTCATCAGGTCGGGGTGCGTCTCCAAGCGCCGGTCGTCCGGATCCTGCGGCTGCTGAGGCTGTGCCATCCCGAGTGCCTTCCCCCTGGGTGACCCGCCGTGACGGGTTCGTAGACTTGTCCATTGTGACCGAGAACGCTCCGCAGCAGACCACCGACCTTCCGGGTGCCTGGGACCCGGCCGCCGAGGAAGCACCGATGTACGACCGCTGGGTAGCGGCCGGGTACTTCACGGCCGACGCCTCGTCGGAGAAGCCGCCGTTCTCGATCGTACTGCCGCCCCCGAACGTCACCGGTTCCCTGCACATGGGCCACGCGCTCAACCACACCCTGATGGACGCGATGAGCCGCCGCCGTCGCATGCAGGGCTACGAGGTGCTGTGGCTGCCGGGCATGGACCACGCGGGCATCGCGACGCAGAACGTCGTCGAGCGCCAGCTGGCCGGCGAGGGCCTTTCGCGCCACGACCTGGGCCGCGAGAAGTTCGTCGAGCGCGTCTGGGAGTGGAAGGCCGAGTACGGCGGCAGGATCCTCGGCCAGATGAAGCGCCTCGGCGACGGCGTCGACTGGTCGCGCGAGCGCTTCACCATGGACGAGAACCTGTCCAAGGCCGTCCAGACGGTGTTCAAGAACTTCTTCGACGAGGGCCTGATCTACCGCGCCGAGCGGATCATCAACTGGTGCCCGCGCTGCCAGACCGCGCTCTCGGACATCGAGGTCGACCACAACGACGACGACGGCGAGCTCGTGTCGATCCGCTACGGCGACGGCGACACCGCGATCGTGGTCGCGACGACCCGCGCCGAGACGATGCTGGGTGACACCGCGGTGGCCGTCCACCCGGACGACGAGCGGTACGCGCACCTGGTCGGCACCGAGGTCGAGCTGCCGCTGACCGGCCGGCGCATCCCGATCGTGGCCGACAAGCACGTCGACCCCGAGTTCGGCACCGGCGCCGTCAAGGTGACCCCGGCGCACGACCCGAACGACTTCGAGATCGGCCGCCGGCACGACCTGCCGATGCTGACGATCATGAACGAGCGCGCCGAAATCACCGCGCCGGGGCCGTTCGAGGGCCTCGACCGGTTCGAGGCGCGCCCGGCGGTTGTCGCCGCGCTGCGCGAGGCCGGCCGGATCGTGGCCGAGAAGCGCCCGTACGTCCACGCGGTCGGGCACTGCTCGCGGTGCGACACGGTCGTCGAGCCGCGGCTGTCGCTGCAGTGGTGGGTCAAGGTCGAGGAGCTGGCCAAGCTGGCCGGCGACGCGGTCCGCGACGGCCGCACGAAGATCCACCCGCCGGAGCTCGGCAAGCGGTACTTCGACTGGGTCGACAACATGCACGACTGGACGATCTCGCGCCAGCTGTGGTGGGGCCACCGGATCCCGGTGTACTACGGCCCCGAAGGCGAAGTGGTGTGCGTCGGCCCGGACGAGCAGCCGCCGTCCGGTGAAGGCTGGACGCAGGACCCGGACGTGCTCGACACGTGGTTCTCCTCGGGCCTGTGGCCGATGTCGACGCTCGGGTGGCCTGCGTCGTCTTCGGAGGATCTGGCCAAGTTCTATCCGACCAGCGTCCTGTCGACCGGCTACGACATCCTGTTCTTCTGGGTCGTCCGGATGATGATGTTCGGCGTGCACCAGATGAACGGCAAGCAGCCGTTCGACCACGTGTACCTGCACGGCCTCATCCGCGATGCGAACGGCAAGAAGATGTCGAAGTCGCGCGGCAACGTGATCGACCCGCTGGAGTGGATGGACGCGTACGGCGCGGACGCCACCCGGTTCACCCTGGCCCGCGGCGCGAACCCGGGCGCGGACATGGCCCTGGCCGACGAATGGGCGGCGGGTTCTCGCAACTTCTGCACGAAGCTGTGGAACGCCACCAAGTTCGCGATGATGAACGGGGCTTCGGTCGCTGCTCCGCTGCCTGCTGCCGCGGATCTGACCGAGGCGGACCGCTGGATCCTGGGCCGCCTCGGCGCGCTGGTGTCCGAAGTGGACGGCCTGTTCGAGGACTTCCAGTTCGCGAAGGTGGCGGGCGCGCTCTACCAGTTCACCTGGAACGAGCTGTGCGACTGGTACCTGGAGCTGGCGAAGGTCCAGCTGTACCAAGGGGATTCCTCCCGGGTCACCGCGACCCGCTCGGTCTTGGGGCACGTCCTGGACACGGTGCTCAGGTTGCTGCACCCGTTCATCCCGTTCATCACGGAGAAGCTCTGGACGGCCCTGACCGGCGGCGAGTCGCTGGTGATCGCATCGTGGCCTTCGCCCGCGGCCGGCTACGCGGACGCGGTGGCCGACGCCCGGATCGCGGACGTCCAGAAGCTGGTGACGGAAATCCGCCGGTTCCGCGCGGACCAGGGGCTGAAGCCGGGCCAGAAGGTGGCATCCCGGCTTGCGGGTTACACGGGTGGTCACGAGTCGGCGATCCGCTCGCTCGTCCGGCTGACCGAGCCCGCGGAGGACTTCGCGGCGAGCGCGTCCCTCGAGGTGGCCCTGGCGGACGGCGTGGTGACGGTGGAGCTGGACCTGTCGGGCACGGTCGACGTGGCGGCGGAGCGCAAGAGGCTGGAGAAGGACCTCGCGGCGGCCCGGAAGGAGCTGACCCAGACGGAGGCGAAGCTGGGCAACGAGGCGTTCATCGCGAAGGCCCCGGAGCACGTGGTCGACAAGATCAAGGTGCGCCAGGAGACGGCGGTGGCGGACATCGACCGCATCACGGCGAGGTTGGCGGCCCTTCCGGCTTCCTGACTTGGTGACAAAGCCCGGCGCTCCCTCGCGGAGTGCCGGGCTTTGTCGTACCCCTTCGGTAGCCTGGAAATCGGGGGCTGCTCAGCCCGTCTCGATGGTTCGCGCCGCTTCGATCAACGCCACCAGCTCCGGGGTCAACCGCCGCTCCGACGGTGTCGCCAAGTACGTCTGCATCCGCGGCGAAGGCTCCACCAGCGGCCGGAAGACCACGCCCGGGATCGGCAGCAGGTTCGCGTGCGCCCGGTAGAACACCGTCCAGTGTGGACGGCCGAAACCCAGCGTCCCCAACGTGTCCTGCGCCGTCGTGAACTCCTTGCCCAGCACCGGCTCGAACCCCGCCTCGCGGCAGCACGAGACGACCAGGTCGTACAACGGCTGATTCCGCGAAGGCGAACTGAGCCGCGCGGGAAGTGAAGCCAGCGAAGCAAAGGCGACTTCCGAAGAAGAAGCCAATGGATGAGACGCGGGCAACGCCACCAGCACCTCGTCCATCCACAAGGGAGTGAAGTCGAGGCCGGAAGCGGGCCACGAGCCCCGCACGATGGTCGCGGAAAGCGAACCGTCCCGGACGCGCTGGAGGCGCTGCGCCGTCGGTGCGTGGACCAGCTCCAACGAAGCCGAAGGCGCCAGCCGGGCGAACGCGCCCAGCAGCACGTCCAGCCGGTCACCCAAGCCCTCGCTCGTCCCCAAGCGGACCAACGACCCGGAAGAACGGAACTCGGACACCGCATCCGCCGCCCGGTCGGCCGCCGCCAGCACCGCGAGCGCGTGCGGCAGGAACCGCTGTCCCGCCTCGGTGAGCGCCACCGAACGCGTCGAACGGGCGAACAGCGTCACGTCCAGCGCACGTTCCAGCCGGCGGATCTGCTGGCTGACCGCCGGCTGGACGATGTGCAGCCGCTCCGCCGCCCGGCCGAAGTGCAGTTCCTCGGCCACCGTCACGAAGTACCTCAGCTGGCGAAGCTCCACGACCGACCCCATTCATCAGCGATCGTGATGAGTGTACGAGCGGACTGGTCCTCGAAAGGCGAGCGCCCGGAGGCGACGCTCGGGACATGCCTTACGCGAACGTCAACACCACCCGCCTCTACTACGAAGACGCCGGCGAAGGTCCCGCCCTGCTGTTGCTGCACGGCTGGGGCGCCAGCGGCCGCGTCTGGCAGTCGTGCCTGCCGGACCTCGTGCGCGACCACCGCGTCGTCACCCTCGACTGGCGCGGGTGCGGCCGCTCGGACCGGCCGCTCGAGGGCAACACCATCGACGGTGCCGTCGGAGACCTCGCCGCGGTCATCGAAGAACTGGCGATCAAGCCCGTCGTCGTCGGCTCCAGCATCGCCGGTGTCTTCGCCACCGAACTGGCGCTCGCCCGCCCCGAGCTGGTCGAGCACGTCGTCGCGGTCGACAGCCCCGGCTACTGGCCGAGCACCGGCATGCGCGAAACCGTGCACGAGCTGCGGAAGAAGCTCGTCGACGACCGCTTCGGCACCGTCGGCGGCTGGGTGCCGGGCTGGTTCGGCCCGAAGGCCTCGCCCGGCCTCGTCGACTGGACCGTCCGCCAGCTGCTCGACTCGGGCGTCTACATCGACGCGCTGTTCACCGAGATCACCGCCTACGACCCGCGGCCCCGGCTGAAGGACCTCAAGGTCCCGATCACCTACCTGCACGGCGAGGTCGACGCCCAGATCCCCCTCGAAGTCCCGCGGAACTGCGCTGCCGAGACACCCGGCGCCCGGGTGCACGTCCTCGCCGGCTGCGGCCACGTCCCGCACCAGGAGGACCCGCGGGCGTTCACCGCCGCCCTCCGCGCGATCACGGCCTGAAGGAGACGACCGTGCCCGAAGTGACCTGCGAAGACACCGTCGTCCACTACGACCGGACCGGCGACGGCCCCGCGCTGCTCCTGCTGCACGGCACCGCCGCCTCCCGCGAGCAGTGGGCGCCGCTGACGGCGAAAGCAACCCGCTTCACCGTCCTGGCCCCGGACTTCCCCGGCTCCGGCCGGACCACCGACCGCGGCGGCCCGATCACCGTCGAGGACCTCGCCGCGCAGGCCGAAGCCGTCCTGGACCACGCGGGAGCCGGCGCCGCCCACGTCGTCGGCCATTCGCTGGGCGCCGTCGTGGCGGCTCACCTGGCCGGTACGCGCCCGAGTCGCGTCCGGAAAGCGGTCCTGCACGCCGCTTGGCCGGTCACCGACATGAGGCAGGACGCCGAGTTCCGGTACTGGCTCGACCTGCTCGAAACCGGGACCTTCGCCCGGATGCTGCCGCTGATGGCGTTCGGCCCTCGCTACTGGGAGCAGGCCACCCCCGAGAGCAACGAACAGCTGGTCAAGACCCTGGAAACGATGATCGAGCCGGGCACGGACCGGCAGATCGCAGCCGACCGGGCCGTCGACCTGCGGGCCGTGCTCCCGAAGATCACCGCACCGGTGCTGGTGCTCGGCAGCGCGCACGACCGGCTGATCACGGCGGAGCAGCAGCGGCAGCTGGTCGCCGCGATCCCGCACGCGCGCGCCGCCGAGATCGACGCCGGGCACGGTGCCCCGGCCGAGCTGCCGGACGAGTTCGCCCGGATCGTGCTGGACTTCGTGACCGGGCCCGACTAGAGGCGTCAGCGCAGGGACTTGAGGATCACCGCCGCCACCCCCGCCATCCCGGCCTTGAGCGGGTGGTACGCGGCGGCCTCGAAGATGTTCTGGTCCTTGCCGTTGATCCACGCCGAACCGCCACGCGCGCAGGCGTCGTGGCCGCGCGACGGGCCGAAGGTGTCCACGAACTCCGCGTTCCCGTCCCCGTCCACGGCGTCGGCCAGCATCCGGTTCAGCGCTTCCTCGACGCTGCTCAGCCACGCGTAGTCACCGTCGGCGAAAGGCAGCACGTCCGGGCAGGAACCCTTCTCCGGCGCGATCCGCGGGTAGCCGACCACCAGCACCCGTGCGCGCGGCGACCGCTCGTGGATCGCGGCGAGCACCGCCTCGACCCGCGGCCCGATGTTGTCGATCGACGAGGTGACCGAACCGGCGAAGTGCTTCTCGCAGGGGTTGCCCGCCGGGTCGCCCGCCCGCAGGCCCGGGCACGTCGAGATCAAGCTGCCGAACACGCCGTAGTCGTTGCCGCCGATGCCGAGCGTGACCAGGTCGGTGTCGATCCGCAGCGCGCCCAGCTGCGGCGGGTTGGTGCCGTTGAACGGCACGCCCTGGGACTTGGTCATCGAGCCGGTGTCCGCGCCGGCGCAGCTGACGTCGGTGAACCGCCCGGCGTGCAGCGCCGCGGCCAGCACCGACGGGTAGTTCGCGGTGGACCGCCCGCAGCCCAGGGGGTCGAGCCGCTGGACCGGGATGAAGGGCCCGGAGGTGTAGGAGTCGCCGAGGGCGACGTAGCTGCCGATGCTCGCCGCGGAGGCGGCGGTGGCCGACGCCGGCAGCAGGATGGCTGCCGAGGCGACGGCGATGAGCAGCCGGGTGATGCGCATGAAGACCCCGTTCTCGCTGGTGGAAACGCTGCTTCCACATCTAGCGAGCGCCGGACGGCGAGGGTGCGGACTTCACCCGCCTGTCGGGTCACCTTCGCCGTGCTCACGGTAAGTGATCAGCGTCCGCCAGAAGAGCAACGACCGGACGGTGCTCCCGGGCAGCAGCCGGGCCGCCTCGCGGCGCACCTCGGCCATGGTCGGGAAGTCGTCGACGACCGGGGCCTTCGGGCCGTCCTCGCCGCCGCCGTTCAGCCGCTCGCCGGCGTAGACGACCAGCCGCGCGAGCGCGTTGACCGGGACCGCCGCGATCGCCCGCGCCCAGTCCACGGGCGTGCTCGGTTTCGCCAGGCCGAGCACCACGAGCACGCCGCCGGGCACCAGGGCGCGGCGCAGCTTCGCGACCGTTTCGAACGGCATGTGGTGCAGGGACGCGAGGCACGAGATGAAGTCGTAGTGCGCTTCGGGCAGGGGATCGGTGGTGACGTCCGCCTGCCGGTAGACGATCTTGCCCGGCCCCGGCGAACCGAGGCCCGCCGCCGCTTCGACCATCGCGGCCGAGACGTCGACCGCCTCCACCGCCATGCCGGTCGCGGCCAGCCGCCGCGCGAACCGCCCGGTGCCGCAGCCGACGTCCAGCGCGATCCCCGGTCCGGGCGGCAGCAGGTCCAGCAGCAGCGGGTGGTAGTGGTCGTTGTGGTTGAACGGCATGGGTCGAGAGTGCCACCTGCCACGCACGTAGACTCGGAAGCCAGTGCGAAAACCCCAGGCCGGAGGAGATTCAGTGCCGCAGGATGAGACAGGTCGGAGGCCGGACCTGTCGGATCTGGACAGCTTCGCGGGTGTCGACGAGCTCGATGCCGAAGGGTACGAGGACTCGGACGACCACGACCCGGAGCTGGACGCGCGGGACACCGCGTTCGACGTCGGCGGCGGCTCGCGCGGCGGGATCGGCGGGGTCGGCCAGCTCGGCGACAACCTCGCCACCGGCCCGGTGCCCGACCTGACCGTGCCCGAGGACACCGAGCTGCACGAGCTCGACGACCAGGGCGAACCCGCGGCGTACGGCAGCCCGGACGGGCCCGAGGCCCGCCGCGAGCTGATGGCCGTCGAGGCCGAGCTGAACCAGCGCTGGCCGGAGACGAAGATCGAGCCGTCGCTGACCCGCATCTCCGCGCTGACGCAGCTGCTGGGCGAGCCGCACCGCGGCTACCCGGTGCTGCACATCGCGGGCACGAACGGCAAGGGCTCCACGGCCCGCATGATCGACGCGCTGCTGACCCGGATGGGCCTGCGCGTCGGCCGCTACACGAGCCCGCACCTGCAGCTGGTCACCGAGCGGATCGCGCTCGACGGCGCGCCGATCTCGGCCGCGCGCTACGCCGAGCTGTGGCACGACATCGCGCCGTACGTGGCCATGGTGGACGGTGCCGCCGCGGACGGCGTCGCGATGAGCAAGTTCGAGATCCTCACCGGGATGGCGTTCGCCGCGTTCGCCGACGCGCCGGTGGAGGCCGCCGTGCTCGAAGCGGGCTTGGGCGGCGCCTGGGACGCGACGAACGTCGCGGACGGCGCCGTCGCGGTCATCACGCCGATCGGCATCGACCACGTCGAATACCTCGGCCCGGACATCCTCGGCGCGGCCCGCGAAAAGGCGGGCATCATCAAGGCCGGCTCGGTCGCGGTGATCGCCGAGCAGGATCCCGAAGTGCAGAAGGTGCTGCTGGAACGCGCCGTCGAGGTCGATGCGGCGGTGGCCCGCGCGGGCAGCGAGTTCGGCGTGCTGGAGCGCGAAGTCGCCGTCGGCGGGCAGCTGCTCAAGCTGCAGGGCCTCGGCGGGGTCTACGACGACATCTTCCTGCCGCTGCACGGCGCCCACCAGGCCGCGAACGCCGCGCTCGCGCTGGCGGCGGTCGAGGCGTTCTTCGGCGCGGGCAAGGACAAGCAGCTGGTCGTCGAGGCCGTCCGCGAGGCGTTCGCCGAGGTCGAGACGCCGGGCCGGCTGGAGCGGGTCCGCGCGGCCCCCGCGGTGATGATCGACGCGGCCCACAACCCGCACGGCGCCCGCGCGCTCGCGGCGACCGTGGCCGAGGAGTTCGCCTTCCGCCGCCTCGTCGCGGTGGTCGGCGTGATGGCCGAGAAGGACGCCCACGGCATCCTCGACGCGCTGGAGCCGGTGGTGTCCGACATCGTCGTGACGCGCAACTCCTCACCGCGCGCGATGCCGCTGGAAGAGCTGAACCAGCTGGCCATCTCGGTGTTCGGCGAAGATCGGGTGGTCGCCGAGACCGACTTGGAGACGGCGATCGAGACGGCGGTCGCGCTCGTGGAGACCAGCGACGACCCCGAAGAGCCCCTCGCGGGCGGCGGTGTGCTCGTGACCGGCTCGGTGGTCACCGTGGGCGAGACGCGCACGCTGTTCGGAAAGGAGCCGGCGTGAGCGAGACCCCGGAGACTCCCCGGACGCCGGAAGCGCCCAAGCCGAAGGACCCGATGAAGGGTTTCCGCGGCGTGATGTCGGGGACGCTGATCATGGAGGCGATCACGGTCGCCCTGGCCCTGCCGGTGGTGAACAAGCTCGGCGGCGGGATCAGCACCGGCACCGGCTGGACGGTGCTGGCCGTCGCGCTGGTGCTGGTCGTGACGTGCGGCTTCGTGAAGAAGCCGTGGGCGGTGCCGCTCATCCTCGCCCTGCAGGTGGTGCTGATCGCGCTGGTGTTCTGGCTGCCGGCGATCTCCGTGCTGGGCGTGGTGTTCCTGGCGATCTGGCTGTGGCTGCTGTGGCTGCGCAAGGACGTCGCCCGCCGCATGGCGGCCGGTACCCTCGCGAGCCAGCAGCAGCCCCAGCCCTGACCGTCACGGGTGCTGGCACTCCCGCACCCGGGCGGTGACGGCGTCGAGCGCGTCGAGGGCGTCGGCGGGGACGTCGAGGCGGTAGATCCGGTGCGGGCCCGCCCGGCTCACCGTCAGCAGGCGGGCGTCGAGCAGGATCCGCAGGTGCCGCGACACCGTCGACTGCGGTAGCCCGAGCTCCGCCTGCACCTCGCCGACCGTGGCGGAGCCGCCGCGGTCGAGGAACACGCCGATGACCCGGACCCGGGTCGCTTCACCGAGCGCCCGCAACACCGGCAGGGCCGTGGTGAGCGCGTCCTCGATCATCCGGCGACCCCCTCGGCCGAGTGCAGCAACTCGTCGAGCGCGCTGGCCGGGAGGCCGTGGCGGCCGGCCAGGTCCACCCAGTCACGCAGCATCCGGACAGTCTGCCCGCCGTGTCCGCCGAAGTGCCCGCGGAGGTAGTGCTGCACGTCGAAGGGCGCCAGCCGGGGGAGCACGGTCAGTGCCGCGCGCACGGCGAGCGGGCGCACCGGACGCGGGCTCGGGCCGCCGAACCCGGCCGCGACGGCGGCGCGCGCCTGGGTCGCGGCGGCCGCGAGCAGCTGTGAAGACCGGCGCGTTGCCGCGAGGTCGAAGCCCACGGCGTGCAGCCCGGCCACGACGGGCATCGTGCCCGCCGCGGCCACCAGCGGAGCTACGAGCGGTGCGGTCCGCGCCCACCGCGGCCGGGCGAACAAGGACCGCAGCGAGGCCGACGCGGGACCGGCGACGGTGAACCGGACCCGGGCCGGCGGCCACCACCACGCCGGATCGGCGCCACCGGCGAAGAACTCGGGAACCACCAGGCCCCACGGCCGGTCGCCCGCCAGCTCGCGCAGCAGCTCCACCTCGGAAGGCACCTGCGTGACCGCGGCGACGACCGCCGCCGACGACCGGCCGAGCAGCTCGGCCACCCCCGGCGAGGCGGGCGAGGCCGTGCTGATCACCACGTCCCAGCTCTGTGCCGGGTCCTCGACCGGCGTCAGGTCGACGCTTCGCCGGTCGACCCGCCGGGCGGGGCCCACGGTGCGGAGCCGGCGGCTCCCGGCGAGCAGGGTGTCGCCGGTCCGCTCGCGCACCGCGAACCCGACCCGGTGACCGCCGGCCATGGACGTCGCCAGGACCTGGGCCACCGGGCCCCTTCCCACCACGAGAACACGCATTCTGAGCACTATATCCGCATATCCGGATATAGTGTCGTCCAGCTCAGCGCAGCACGACGACCCGCAGCGCGGGAGAGCGCAGGATGTCGGCTTCGCAGAAGCGTTCCTTCACCCATTCACCCCGGCTGTAGAGCTTCGTCTGGTCGCTGAAGTACGGCGAGTTCGGGTTCGCCGACTGCGAGTACGTCAGCACCGTCGAGGAGTCCGGGCACGCGCGCCCGCGGAAGCCGACCACCTGGATGTAGCTGGACCCGTGCTGGACCTCCACGTTGCCGCGCGCGGGATCCCACACCGGCGTGATCACGTTGAGCACGCCCAGGAAGCCCGGCCCGCCGTGGATGGGGATGCGGTCGCCGTTGCGGGTGACCGCCTGGCCGTCACGCAGCTTCGCGTCCGGGGCCAGCCCGGCCGCGCGCAGCTCCACCAGCGCGTCGCCGAACGCCTTCCGCACGTCCGCGTTGCCGGTGTTGAGCGTGTTCGGCGTGGTCAGCGGCGCTTTCGGATCGAAGGGCACCGAGAACCGGTCGACGTTGCCGAGCCGCGCGGCGAACCGCTGGAACAGCAGCGAACCCCGCGTGTCGAGCGTGTACGTGTGGTCCCAGTTCGCGATGGCCGAACACGCCGGCCCGACCGGCACCGGGCCGGACGACGACGGCGCCTGCCCGCCCGGGAACGCCGCGCACAGCTTCGCCAGGTCGGCCGCCGTCAGGTCGGCGAACAGGCTGTGGCCGGCGAAGAGCATCTTCTTCATCGAGTCCGTCGTGAACCCGCCCTTCTCGGCGGTGAGCAGCGCCTCCCGCGTGCGCGGCGAGCGCTCGGTGCCGATGTCCCCGACGATGTGCGGGTAGCCCGTGATCGGCGCCTTCGCGTTGGCCAGCCAGGCGCTGTCGTTCGCGTTCAGCTCGTAGTCGCGGCTTTGCTGTCGCGGCAGCCGCGACGGCGCGAAGATGCCCGGCTCGAGCGCGCCGGGGTCGGAACCCCACCGGCACGACGACTTCGAGCCGTCCAAAATGGCCAGTCCGACGTCCGGGAAAGTCTGCCGTCCCAAGGGAGTGCTGCAGACTTCGGCCTGCTCGTCGGTGACGTGCGGGACGACCTGGATGTCGGCGTAGAGCGCGTTGCCCGCCCGGTCGGTGGCGATGGTGTTGACCCACGGGACGCCCTGCGTGCGGCTCAGCGCGCCGACGATGTCGGCCGTGCTGCGGGCCTGGTCGAGCTCGAACCACGTGTTGAGCCCGCGCATGTTCGTCGCGTTGGCGTCCCGCACGGTGTACGCCGACTTCGTGGTCCACGGCAGCGGAATGCCCTGGAAGTCGCTCAGCACCGGCCCGTACCGCGTCGACCAGAAGGTCTGGCGCACCGGCTTCAGCGCGCCGTCGGCCTGGCGCACCTGGACGGTGACCTCGCGGGACGTCATCTTCTCGGGCTTGCCGTCGACGACGTAGGTCGTCGGGTCGCCCGCCTTCAGCGGCACCTCGAACAGCCCGAACGTGACCGGGGTGGACACCGTGTGCGTCCAGGCCGCGTCCGCGGTGTGCCCGATCTGGACGAACGGCATGCCGAGCAGGCTCGCGCCGGCGACGTCGAGCCGGCCGGGGATGGTCAGCTGGCTCTGCCAGAACCGGCGCCCGGCGTGCCACGGGTAGTGCGGGTTGCCGAGCAGCACGCTGCCCTGGCCGGCCGCGGTGGAGTCCGCGCCGACGGCGATGCCGTTGCTGCCGAGCCCGCTGCCGTTCAGCGCCTGGGCCACCTTCGCCGACAGCTGCTCGCCGGTGCCCGGGGCGGGCGTCGCGCCGGACGGCGGCGCCGTGAACAGGCCTTCGGTGACGACGCCCTGGCCACCGGTGACCGCGATGGCGTAGAAGTGCCGGTAGAAGTCCTGCTCGGTGATCGGCCGCACCCAGCCGGCGCCGCGGCAGGCCGGGTCGGAGATGCCGGCTCGGCCGGTGCGCGCGAGGTAGGCGTTGAACCCCTTGACGTAACCGGAAACAACCTCCCGGACCTCCCGGCGCGGCCCCAGCGGCGCGGGTTGCGCGGCCAGCCGGTCGACGACGTGGGAGTCGTTGATCTGCTGGAAGAACAGGTCGCTGTGCAGGTTGCTCTCCGCCTCGGACAGCGACGGGTAGCCGCCACCCTCCGGGCCGAAGTACCGCGACCGCTGCCCGCTCACCGTGAGGTAGATGTTCGCGAGCTCGCAGACGTTGTCGGTCGCCGCCGCGAAGCCGTACCCGTAGCCGAGTCCGGCGTAGTCCTTCGCGACGATGTGCGGGATGCCGTGTTCGGTGTAGCGGAGCACGGCTCGGGCGTTGCCTTGTTCGCCGGCTTCCGCGATGCCGGTCACCAGTGTGGAGACGGTGAGTGCCGCTGTCAGAACCGCCAGGGTTTTCCTGAATGGTCTCATCTGACCCCCTTGTCGTGATCGCCACGCTACCGAGGGAGACGGCGCGCGGACATGGGGGAAAACCCGGGGATCCCGTTCACCCGCACGCCATCCGGCGTTGGCCGCGGCGGGATAGAAACCGCGCATGACCGAACCGACCCACCACTCCCGCCGCACCCTGCTCAAGGCCGGGCTCACCGGCGCCGCCGCCGGTCTCGTGCTGCCTTCGACGGCTTTCGCCGCGACCCCGCTGCTGCGCGGCGACCGGCCGGTGCTCACCCACGGCGTCCAGTCCGGCGACGTCACGCCCGGCTCGGCGATCGTCTGGTCGCGGGCCGACCGGCCGTCGCGGCTGGTCGTCGAGATCGCGCGCGACCCCTCCTTCCGGCACGCCCGCCGGGTGCCCGGCCCGCTCGCCGGGCCGGCCACCGGCGGGACCGCGCAGGTCCGCGTCGCCGGTCTCGCGCCCGGCACCGAGTACCACTACCGCGTCACGGCGGAGTCCCTCGACGGGCGCGCGACCAGCGAGCCGCTGACCGGCCGGTTCGCCACCGCGCCGGTGGGCCGCCGCGACACCCGGATCCTGTGGTCGGGCGACGTCGTCGGCCAGAACTGGGGGATCAACCCGGACCTGGGCGGCATGACGATCTTCTCCGCGATGGCCGCCCGCCGCCCCGACCTCTTCCTGCACAGCGGCGACACGGTGTACGCCGACGGCCCGCTGACGGAGACGGTCACCCTGCCCGGCGGCCGCACGTGGCGCAACGTCGTCACGGCGGAGAAGTCCAAGGTCGCCGAGACCCTCGACGAGTACCGCGGCCAGCACGCGTACAACCGCCTCGACACCCACTTCAAGCGCTTCGCCGCGCAGGTGCCGGTCTACGCCCAGTGGGACGACCACGAGGTCCTGAACAACTGGTACCCGGGCGAGATCCTCGACCTCCCGGCCTACACCGAAAAGCGCGTCGACGTGCTCGCGCCGCGGGCGTACCAGGCGTTCCACGAGTGGCACCCGATCGACGCGCGCCAAGCCGTCGACGGCCGCGTCTACCGCAGTTTCCGGTACGGCTCGCGCGCCGAGATCTTCGTGCTGGACATGCGGACCTACCGCGACGCGAACACCGCCGACCAGACGAAGCCGGGGCACATCCTCGGCGACCGGCAGGCGCGCTGGCTGGCCGACGCGCTCGGCCGCAGCACGGCGACGTGGAAGATCGTCCAGGCGGACATGCCGCTCGGCCTGGTCGTCCCGGACGGCACCGCGATCGAAGCGGTGGCGAACAACCTGCCGGGCGCGCCGGGCGGGCGTGAGACCGAACTGGCGTGGGTGCTGCGGGAGATCCAGCGCCGTCGCGTCCGCAACGTCGTCTGGCTGACGGCGGACGTCCACTACACGGCGGCGCACCACTATTCGCCGGACCGCGCGGCCTTCCCGGACTTCGACCCGTTCTGGGAGTTCGTGTCCGGGCCGCTGAACGCGGGCGCGTTCGGCCCGAACGCGCTGGACCCGACGTTCGGCCCGGAGGCGGTCTTCGTCCACGCCCCACCGGTCGCGAACACGGCCCCGATCGACGGCTTCCAGCACTTCGGCGAGCTGAACATCGACGGCGCCGGCGGAGATCTCACGGTGGACCTCAGGGATGCCACCGGGGCGTCACTGTGGTCGAAGAAGCTGCACCCGCAGGGCCGCTGAGGAGGGTCGGCTACGCTCACGCGCACCGACACGCACCAATGACATCCGGGGCTTCGCCCCGAGCCGGGGGCTCCGCCACCCGGACCCCCTAAGAGCAGCAGCAAGGAGAAACACCGTCGTGACTGAACGCACGCTGGTCCTCGTCAAGCCCGATGGCGTCGCGCGCGGCCTCGTCGGCGAGGTCGTCTCGCGGATCGAGCGCAAGGGCCTGAAGCTCGCCGCCCTCGAGCTGCGGACCGTTCCGCAGGCACTGGCCGAGGAGCACTACGCCGAGCACAAGGAGCGTGCGTTCTTCGGCGACCTGCTGGAGTTCATCACCTCGGGGCCGCTGGTCGCGCTCGCCGTCGAAGGCCCGCGCGCCATCGCCGCGTTCCGCCAGCTGGCCGGCGGCACCGACCCGGTCGAGAAGGCCACCCCGGGCACCATCCGCGGCGACTTCGCGCTGGAGACCCAGTACAACCTGGTCCACGGCTCGGACTCGCCGGAGTCGGCCGAGCGCGAGCTGAAGCTCTGGTTCCCCGACCTGTGATCGGCACCGGGGCCGCGCCCGGGCGTGGCCCCGGTTCTCCCCTGGAGCACCCGTGACGACGATGCCGTTCCCCGCCCGCGAGTACCTGCCGGTGCTGCGTGAGCTGACCAGCGCGTTCGCCGAGCGGCTGCGCACCGGCGACCTGGCCGCCGCGGTGCCCGACTGCGCCGGCTGGACGCTGGCCGACCTCGGCACCCACCTCGGGAACGTGCACCGCTGGGCCGCCACCGTCGTCACCACCGGGGAAGTGCAGCCGCAGAACTTCGAAACGGGCGCGGACGCCGAGCTGGCGTCCTGGTACGCCGAAAGCGCCGGACTGCTGCTCGACGCGCTCGAAGCCGCCACGCCCGAAGACCGGTGCTGGCACTTCGGCGGTACTGAGAAGACCAAGGCGTTCTGGTTCCGCCGCCAGGTGCACGAAACCGCCGTCCACCTCGCCGACTCGGGCAGCGACCACGTGCTCGACCCGGCCGTGGCCGCGGACGGCGTCGACGAGGTCCTGACCGCCTGGCTCCCGCGCGTCACGCGCTGGCACGCCGCGCCGTCGCTGACCGCGCCTCTCGTGGTGCGCGCCACCGACACCGGCGACGCTTGGACGCTGCACCCGGGGGAACCGCCCGCGCTCGGCCCGGCGACCGAACCCGCAGCGACTGCCGAGGCGACGGCCCGGGACCTCCTGCTGCACCTGTGGAAGCGAACGGCCACCCCGCCGAGCGTCAGCGGTGACCCCGCGATCGCCGATCAGCTCCTCAAAGCTCCTTTCACCGCCTGACCCGAGAGCTGTTCTAGACCATTCAGGCGGCGTTCACCGGGAAGCCTTCCCCCGGCCGTGCCGCTGCGCTGTGCTGGTCCGGCTCACTTCCACTCGATACTGGGGTACCTGGTGAAGAAGTCACGCCTGGCGCTGCCGCTTGCCGCCCTGTTCGCGACGGCGTTCGTCGTCCCCGCCCACGCCGATCCGCTGAAAGCGCCGCTCGGCACGCCGCCGGTCGAGGCCGCGCCCGCCGCGTCGTCGGACCACCAGGGCCCGGCCGCCTTCGCCGCCGCGGACCCCGACGACGGGCTCGTCACCGGCAGCGCGACCACCGAGGTCGCGCCCGGCCTGAACCTCACCCAGTTCGACCGGTTCGACTCGGCGGGCTGGGTCCGCGGCGACACCCTCGCCGTCGACCTGGGCAGCAAGGTCCTGAAGCCGGCGTACCTGAGCCCCGGCACGGTGTCCGCGCGCACGCCGCTTTCGCAGCAGGTCGCGCGCACCGGCGCGGTCGCCGGCGTGAACGGCGACTTCTTCGACATCAACGCCACCGGCGCGCCGATCGGCGTCGGCATCGACCATGGGCAGCTGCAGACCGCGCCCGCCGCCGGCCACAACTACACCGCCGCGATCACCGACGAAGGCAAGGCCCGGCTGGCGTCGGTCTTCCTCGAAGCCACGGTGACGCTGCCCGGCGGCGCGGTGCGGGCCACGAACTTCAACAGCCCGGTCCTCGAGAAGGACGCGATCGGCGTCTACACGCCGTTGTGGGGCGCCTCGGGCCGCGCGACCTCGGTCGCCGGAGCGTCCCGGGTGCGCGAGGTCGAGCTGCGCGACGGCGTCGTCACGGCCGTGCGCGAGCAGCCCGCCGACGGCCCCATCGCGGCGGGCACCACGCTGCTGCTGGCCCGCGAAGCCGGGGCGGACGCCCTCGCGGCGCTCATGCCGGGCGACCCGGTCGGCGTCACCTACGCGCCGCGCTCGGACGCGGGGAAGATCGCGGTCGCCGTGGGCGGCAACGAAGTCCTGCTCCGCGACGGCGTCGTGCAGCCGGTCGACGACGTGGCCATGCACCCGCGGACCGCGGTCGGCTTCTCCGCCGACGGCAAGCGGCTGTGGCTGGCCACTGTGGACGGACGCCAGGCCGACAGCCGGGGGATGACGGAGCTGGAGCTGGCGCGGCACCTGAAGAGCCTCGGCGCCGACGACGCGATCAACCTCGACGGCGGTGGCTCGTCGACGCTCCTGGCGCGCACCGAGGGCGAAGCCGCGCCGAGCGTCCGCAACGCGCCGTCCGACGGCGGGGAACGCCTGGTGCCCAACGGGATCGGCTTCGCGACCGTGCCGGGCAGCGGCAAGCTCACCGGCTTCGCGCCGGCGCCCGCCGTGGCCACGGCGGACGCGAACCGCGTGCTGACCGGCCTGACCCGGCACCTGGTCGCCGACGGCCACGACGAAACCGGCGCCGCGGTGGCCGCCGACCCGCGCTGGAGCACGTCCGACCCCCGGCGGGCCACCGTGACCCGCGGGGTCGTCACCGGCCACGGCGCGGGCGGCGTCGACGTCGTCGCGCGCTCCGGCCGCGCGTCCGGGAAGACGGCGCTTTCGGTGCTGGGCAAGCCGGTCCGGCTCGGCACGAGCACCGAGCAGGTCGCGTTGTCCGGCGCCGGCGCGAAGAGCACGTTCAAGGTCTACGGCTATGACGACGACGGCTACGGCACCTGGCTGGAAGCCGATGACGTCAAGCTCGACTACGACCACTCCGTCGTGCGGGTCGAGCCGTCGGGCGACGGGTACGCGGTGACCGCGCTGACCGCGTCCGGCGCCACCGCGATCACCGCGACCGCGGCGGGCCTCACCGCGCACCTGGCCGCTTCGGTGGGGACCGTGCCGCGGGTCGCGGCGCCGCTGGACGGGCCGGCGGGCTGGACGGCGACGGTGTTCCCGGCGGTCGTCGGCGCGGCGCTGTCCGCGGCGCCCGGGCGCGACGGCGGTGCCGGGCTCGCGCTGGACTACCGGCTCACCGGCACGACCGCGACGCGCGCCGCGTACGTGACGCCGTCCGCGGCCCTGCCCGTCCCGGCCGGCACGCAGAAGATCGGGCTGTGGGTGAACGGCGACGGCAAGGGCGCGTGGCTGCGGGCGGAGCTGCGCGACGCGGCGAACGTCGCGTCCATTGTGGACTTGTCGTTGAGCGTCGACTGGACGGGTTGGCGGTACGTCACCGCCGCGGTCCCGGCCGGGCTGCCCGAGGGCCAGCGGCTGACGCGCTTCTACGCCGTCGAGAACGTGCCGGACCAGCAGTACGAAGGTCACCTGGTGTTCGACGACCTGACCTTCGAGGTGGCGCCGACGACGGCGGTGCCGGCCGACCCGGCGGCGCACGACCCGGCGCTGGTCACCGACGGCACCCTGGCCGGCGGCCTGCGCGTCGCGGTCGTCAGCGACGCGCAGTTCACCGCGGACGACCCGGCCGGGCCGCTGGTCGCGCAGGCCCGCCGCGCCCTGCGCGAAGCCGTTGCGGCGAAGCCGGACCTGGTGCTGATCAACGGCGACTTCGTCGACCGCGGCACGGCGCCCGACTTCGTGCTTGCGCGGCAGGTGATCGCCGAGGAGCTCGACGGCAAGGTGCCCTGGTACTACGTGCCGGGCAACCACGAAGCCGAAGGCGGCAACGGCCTCGCCAACTTCCAGGCCGCGTTCGGCGTCACCCACCGGGTCGTCGACGTGCACGGCATCCGGCTGGTGCTGATGGACTCTTCGCGCGGCTCGCTGCGGGCGGGCGGGTTCGACCAGGTCCGGATGCTGCGCTCGGCGCTCGACTCCGCCGCTGCCGACCGGTCGATCCGCGGGGTCGTCGTCGCGATGCACCACCCGGTGAAGGACCCGAGCCCGACCGGGAACTCCCAGCTCGGCGACCGGAAGGAAGCCACGCTGCTGATCCAGTGGCTGACGGGTTTCGAGCAGGCGTCCGGCAAACCGGCCGCCTCGGTGGCTTCGCACGCCGGCGTGTTCTCGCTGTCGCGCGTGGACGGCGTGCCGTACCTGGTCAACGGCAACTCGGGCAAGGCGCCCGCGGCCGCGCCCGGCGACGGCGGGTTCGTCGGCTGGACGCTGCTGCGCGTCGACCCGGCCGACCGCGCCGAGCCGGTGCGCTTCGAGACGCGGCCGAACGTCGACTCGCTGACGCTGTCGGGGCCCGCGTCGCTGGCCCCGGGCGACCGCGCGGACGTGCGCGCGACGCTGCGCCAGGGCACCCGGGACGTGCCGGTGGCCTACCCGGTGAGCGCGGACTGGACGGTCGGCCGGGGTGTCGTCGCGTTCGACCCGGCTTCCGGTGTCCTGACGGCGTTGCGGCCGGGTGTCGCGCGGCTGTCGGTGACGGTCAACGGGGTGACGCGGACGCTGGTCGTGACCGTGCGGGGCTAAACCGTTCGGTTTTTGTCGGTGCCCGCTCGTATGGTCGGGGGGTGGACGAATCGGAGGACCGGGAACCGGCACTGGTGCAGGCCAAGGCACTGGTGAAGCGCTTCGGCGAGTTCGAGGCCGTGCGCGGGATCGACGTCGAGGTGCGGCGCGGGGAGGCGTTCGGCTTCCTCGGCCCGAACGGCGCCGGCAAGTCGTCGACGATGCGGATGATCGCGTGCGTGTCGCCGCGCACCGACGGCGACCTCCGCGTGCTGGGGCTGGATCCGGAGGTGGCCGGCCCGCGGATCCGCGCACGCCTCGGCGTGGTGCCGCAGCAGGACAACCTGGACGTCGAGCTGTCGGTCCGGGAGAACCTGCTGATCTACGGCCGGTACTTCGGGCTCTCGCGGGCGGCCGCCCGCAGCAAGGCGGACGAGCTGCTGGAGTTCGCGCAGCTGAGTGACCGGGCCGCGGACAAGGTCGAACCGCTGTCGGGCGGCATGAAACGCCGCCTGACGATCGCGCGTTCCCTGGTCAACGACCCGGAACTGCTGCTGCTCGACGAGCCGACGACGGGCCTCGACCCGCAGGCCCGCCACCTGCTGTGGGACCGCCTGTTCCGGCTCAAGGAGCAGGGCACGACGCTGATCGTCACGACGCACTACATGGACGAGGCGGAGCAGCTGTGCGATCGCCTCGTCGTGATGGACCACGGCCGGATCGCCGCGGAGGGTTCGCCTGCGGAGCTGATCAGCCGGTATTCGACGCGGGAGGTCGTCGAGCTGCGGTTCCCGGTGGGGCAGCAGGTCGCGGCGGCGCAGCGGGTCGAGGGGCTCGCCGAGCGGGTGGAGGTCCTGCCGGACCGGGTCCTGCTCTACAGCAACGACGGCGAGGACGCCCTGGAGCACGCGCATTCCCGCGGGCTGCGGCCGTTGTCGAGCCTGGTGCGCCGGAGCTCGCTGGAGGACGTGTTCCTCCGCCTGACCGGCCGGACCTTGGTCGACTGACTCGGGAGGGGACAGGATCATGCTCGCGGAAGGCGCTCGCCGATGACCCTCAGGGTGTTCCGTGGGGGCGCGGCCCCCACACCCCGGCCGAGGGCGAGCCCCCGGCTCGGCCGGTCGGGTCCGGGGAGGCGGCCATGACCACCGTCGAATCCACCGGCCGCGTCGTCGGCAGCTGGCAGGGCGCCTGGCTGCGCGTCGAAGGGCACTGGACCTGGTACCGGCGCCACTGGCTGTCCACTTTGTACTCCACCGGCCTCCAGCCGGTGCTGTTCCTCGCCGCGATGGGCCTCGGCTTCGGGTCGCAGGTGCGGCCGGGCGCGGTCACCGGCGGCCTGTCCTACCTGCAGTACATCGCCCCGGCGCTGCTCGCCGCCGGTGCCGCGCAGCAGGCCGTCGGCGAATCGAGCTACCCCGTGCTGTCGGGGTTCAAGTGGCAGAAGGACTACCTGGCGGTCACGGCGACGCCGGTGTCGCCGGGCCAGGTGCTCGGCGGCCACCTGATCTGGTCGGCGCTGCGGCTGACGCTCGCCGGCGCGATCTACGCGTTCGTCGCGCTGTTCTTCGGCGCCTGGACCGGGCCGAGTGTGCTGCTGGTGATCCTCGTGGGCACGGTCACCGGGCTCGCCTGCGCCACGCCGGTCACCGCGCTGGCGGCGCGGACGTTCGACGAAGGCCAGCGCTTCGGCCTGGTCTTCCGCTTCGTCGTCATGCCGATGACGTTGTTCAGCGGCACGTTCTTCCCGATTTCCCAGCTGCCGGGCGCGATCCGCTGGCTGGCCTGGCTTTCCCCGCTGTGGCACGGCTCGCAGCTGGCCCGCGGCGTGAGCGTCGGGGGAGTCGGCGGCTGGGCGATGCTCGGCCACTTCGCGGTGCTCGCGGCGTTGTTCGCGGCCGGGTGGGCGGTCGCGCACCGGGCCTTCTACCGGAGGCTGATGGAGTGATGGTGAGCGTCCAAGCTCCCCCGGCGCGGGCCGGTCTGCTGCTGCGGATCCTGCCGCCCGGGCTGTACGCGGGCCGCGCCCGCATGCTCGTCGAGCGATCGATGCGCGCGAGCCGCACCGGCTGGGCCATCTTCGTCTCCGGCGCGGCCGAGCCGTTCCTCTACCTGCTGGCCTTCCAGGTGGGGTTCGGCAAGCTGGTCACCGAGGTCGCGGGCCCGGACGGCCGCCCGATGGGCTACGTCGCGTTCGTGGCGCCGGCGCTGCTGGCGACGTCGGCGATGAACGGCGCGGTCTTCGAGTCGACGTACAACCTGTTCTTCAAGCTGCGCTACGCGAAGCTGTACGACGCGATGCTGGCGACGCCGATCGGCCCCCTGGACGTGGCGCTCGGCGAGATCGGCTGGGCGATGACCCGCGGCGGCGTCTACGCGGTGGCGTTCCTCGCGATCGCGGCGGCGATGGGGCTGCTGGCGTCGTGGTGGGCGGTGCTGATGGTCCCGGCGGCGCTGCTGGTCGGGCTCGCGTTCTCGGCGATCGGCATGGCCTTGGTGACGTTCGTGCGGTCGACGGCCCAGTTCGACTACATCGCGCTCGCCCTGATGCCGATGTTCCTCTTCGCGACGACGTTCTTCCCGCTGTCGGTGTACCCGGAGCCGCTGCAGTGGGTGGTCCGCTGCCTCCCGCTCTACCACGCGATCGAGCTGATGCGTGGCCTCGCGACGGGCCTGCTGTCCGGCAGCATGCTGATCAACCTGGCCTACTTGCTGGTCCTGGGCGCAGTAGGCCTCTGGGCCTCGACCCGCCGAATAGCCAAACTCCTCCTGACCTGACCGCGAGTTCCGTCCCTGATCACGCGACTTCCGGCCTCGATCACGCGAGTCCCGGTTTCCCGCACGAGCGGGAGCGGCTCACCGGGCCGGGTCGGGCCGTCCCCGCGGCGCGACGGCGGCCAGCGCGTCCACCATCCCGTGCCCGTAGAAGCCGTTGAACCCCTCGTACCCCGCGCAGTAGGCGTCCTGGGTGCCGTCCCCGGTGAGGTCGTAGTCGGCCGGGCACGGCATCGGCATCGCCTGGGCGTCGAGGGTCCGCCGCAGCTGCCGGGGCCCCGCGTCCCGGTGCGCGGACGCCAGCAGGGCCAGCACCCCGGTGACGTGCGGCGCGGCCATCGACGTCCCGCACAGCGGCGCGTACCCGCCCGGCACCGTCGAAAGCACGCACTCGCCCGTCTCTCCGCCGGGCGCCGTGATGTCGATCACGCCCAGCCCGTACGAGCTGTAGCCCGCCTTCACCCGGTCAGAGCCGACGGCGGACACCGCGACGACGTCCCGCAGCGCGGCCGGCAGCGCTTCGCACCCGGAACCCGCCCCGGCCGAGCCCGACCGCGCCGACGGCGTCAGGTCGACGGCCTCGTTGGTCGCCGCCGCGACGTTCAGCGTGCCCGCCGACGTGCTGTATTCGACCGCGCGCGCCAGCGCCTCGTGCACCACCCCGCGGTCGTCGCCGCGGATGCACGACAGCGTCCACGGGTTCACGAAGAAACTGCTGTTCGTCAGCCGCATGTGCCGTGACGCCGCCCACATCAGCCCGCACACCGCGGCCTCCGGGTCGGCGTAGCCGCGGTCGTCGATCACCTTCACCGACGCCACCCTGACCCCGGGCGCCACACCCGTCACGCCGCGTCCGTCGTCGGCCGCCGCGATGATCCCCGCCACGTGCGTGCCGTGCACCGACGTCGTGGGCGCCCAGGCCGACGGCGACCGGTCGGGGGCGCCGGTCAGGCAGCCGGCGGAGTCGTCGCGGTCCAGCGCGCCGCTGAGGTCCGGGTGGTCGGGGTCGATCCCGGAGTCGAGGACGCCGACGACGACGTCGCGGCGGCCGCCGGACCCGCCCGGCGCGCGGCCCGCGTTGATCATCCGCATGTCCCACTGCCGGTCGCTCAGGTCCGCGGTGGGGACGCGAGCCGGGTCGGTGGCGGGCAGCGTCGCCCGCGCGGGCTGCGGCTTGACCTCGGTGGCGCGCTGCGCGGCCAGCCGTTCGGCCTGGGCGCTGAACGCCCGGTCGAGCCCGATCCGCGCGCCGAACGCGGAGTCGCCGGAGGTGGCGACGGCGACGGCGATCTGCGGGTAGTACACGGTGGTGGCGCCGCACGCGCCGGTGACCCGCGCGCGAGCGGTGGACTCGGGCGTGCCGCGGTCGAAGGTGACGACGTAACGCAGGTTCCGGCCGTGGCCGCAGGCGAGTTCGTCGGCCGCCGCCGGACCGGCGGGGACGCATCCCGAAAGCACCAGGACGGTGCACACGGCCGCCCGCAGCGGCCGCGCCAGCAGGGACACCGGACCTCCCACCGGATGCAGGAACCGCGGGTGCCGGCGCGCGAGATCCCGGTCACCCCGAGCCGCACGGTAGCCACCCCGTGCCCGGCGGACAAGCGCTACGGCCAAGTTCCCCCGGCCGGTGGGGGTCCGGCGCGCCCGGCGGCGTGGGCGGAGGTACCGAGTACGACGGAGCAGTCACCCGGTGTGGGATACTCGGGGTGGCCGCTGGGCCGCGGGGCGCACGTGAGAGGTGCTGCCTGCGGCGTTGTGGCCCGGTGATGTGCATGTACAGCACGACGCGCGTCGCCGCCCGGGAGCGGGCGGCTGGACGACGTGGCGGGCGGCCCGGGGGTCGCGAGAGCCTGGCCACGCACGCCGCCGAGCAGACCTTTGGCCGGGTCGCGCCGCCGGATGCGGTGGTGCGCCGCCCGGTCGTCGGGCCAGGATTCCCGTCGCTGGTGACCACCACGGCGGAACGAACAGAAAGGGGCCCCTGCGCGGCCGCGTCCCTGCCGGTGAGCACCGGCAGACGCGCCCGGGGGCGGAGGAGACACATGTCGAACGCGGAAACACCCGCCGAGCAGACCGGCGGGAATCCCGCCACACCCACGAGCGGTCCGCTGGCCGAGCTGCCTGCCCGGATCCGGGTGCACGCGCTGGCCAAGCTGCTCGAGAAGAACAGCCGGGACGTCCTCGCCAAGCTCGTCGAGCTGGGCGAAAGCGTGCGCAGCGCGCAGTCGAGCGTGACCAGGGACATCGCGCTCAAGGTGGCCGAGACCTTCGCCCCGGCCGACGCCGGTGAAGCGCCCGCCGAGCAGGCCCCGGCGCCGGCGGAGCAGGCCCCCGCGGCCCGCCCCGAGGTGCCTGCGGCGCCCGCCGCGCCCGAGGTGCCGGCCGCCGAAGCCGACAAGCCGCGCCCGCGGCAGAAGACCCGCGCGCACCTGCCGGTGTTCGCCGCGCCGTCGCCGGTCTTCCTGCCGCCGGAGCCCGCGGCCACCAAGCCGGCCCGCAAGCCGGCCGACCCGTTCGCGGAGCCGGTCGCCCCGGCGAAGCGGCCCGAGCCGGAGCTCGTCGAAGACGAGGAGGCCGAGGACACCACGCCGGCCACCGACTCCGGTGACGACGACGGTGACGACGCCAACAGCCGCCGTCGCCGCCGCCGCGGGCGCCGCGGCCGTGGCCGGGGCAAGGGCGCCGACGGCAGCGACGAGAACGACAACGAGGGCGACGACGCCCAGGCCGAGGAGCAGCCGCCCGCGCGCCGCCGCTCCCGCAACGGCGACGAGAAGCCGGCCAAGGACGAGTCCGAGGCCGCCGAAGAGCCCGAAGGTGCCACCGACGAGTCCGACAACGACAGCGACGAGGGCGAAGGCGGCAGCAAGCGCCGTCGTCGCCGCCGTCGCCGCAAGGGCTCGGACGGCGACGACGCCGAAACCACCGACGACCCGCCCAACACCGTCACCCACGTCCGCCAGGCCAAGGCCGAGCAGCCCGAGCGCGAGCGTCCGGCGCGCGACGAGGTGCGCAGCGTCCGCGGCTCGACGCGGCTGGAGGCCAAGCGCCAGCGCCGCCGCGACGGGCGCGAGGCCGGCCGCCGCCGTGCCCCGATCCTGTCCGAGGCCGAGTTCCTGGCCCGGCGCGAGTCGGTCGAGCGCGCGATGGTCGTCCTCGAAAAGGGGGATGCGACGCAGATCGCCGTCCTCGAGGACGGCGTGTTGGTCGAGCACTTCGTGACGCAGTCGGGCTCCGGCTCGATCGTCGGCAACGTCTACCTCGGCCGCGTCCAGAACGTGCTGCCGAGCATGGAAGCCGCGTTCATCGACATCGGCCGCGGCCGCAACGCCGTGCTCTACGCCGGCGAGGTCGACTGGGACGCCGCCGGCCTGGAGGGCAAGGCCCGCAAGATCGAGCAGGCGCTGTCCACCGGCGACTCCGTGCTGGTCCAGGTCACCAAGGACCCGGTCGGGCACAAGGGCGCCCGGCTGACCACGCAGATCTCGCTGCCCGGCCGCTTCCTCGTGTACGTGCCCGCGGGCGGCGCCACCGGCATCTCCCGCAAGCTGCCGGAGAACGAGCGCCGCCGGCTCAAGGACATCCTCAAGCGGATCGTCCCGGAGGACGCGGGTGTCATCATCCGCACCGCCTCCGAGGGCATCGGCGAGCAGGAGCTGGGCCGCGACGTCGACCGCCTGAAGGCCCAGTGGGACGTCATCAAGGAGAAGGCCGCCGCCGGTTCCGGCAAGAAGGGCGGCGCTCCGACCATGCTCTACGAAGAGCCCGACCTGCTGGTCAAGGTCGTGCGGGACCTCTTCACCGAGGACTTCGCCAAGCTGGAGATCCAGGGCAACCGGTCGTGGGAGACCATCAACGACTACGTCCGCCACGTCGCGCCGGAGCTGACCGAGCGGGTCAAGCGCTACACCGGCACCGGTGACGTGTTCGCCGACCACCGGATCGACGAGCAGATCACCAAGGCGCTCGACCGCAAGGTCTGGCTGCCGTCCGGCGGTTACCTGGTCATCGACCGCACCGAAGCGATGACGGTCATCGACGTCAACACCGGCAAGTTCACCGGTTCGGGTGGCAACCTCGAAGAGACGGTGACCCGCAACAACCTGGAGTCGGCGGAGGAGATCGTCCGCCAGCTCCGGCTGCGGGACATCGGCGGCATCATCGTGATCGACTTCATCGACATGGTGCTCGAGTCCAACCGCGAGCTGGTGCTGCGCCGCCTGACCGAGTGCCTCGGCCGCGACCGCACGCGCCACCAGGTCGCCGAGGTCACCTCCCTCGGCCTGGTCCAGATGACCCGCAAGAAGATCGGCACCGGCCTGCTGGAGGCGTTCTCGACGCCGTGCGAGCACTGCAAGGGCCGGGGCGTGCTCGTCTCGACCGAGGTGCAGCGCACCAGTGGCGGCTCGCACTCCCACGGCGGCAACGGCGGCGGCAGCGGCAATGGTGGCGGCAACGGCGGCGGCGGGGAGAAGAGCTCCCGCCGGTCGCGGGGCCGCAACAAGGGCGAAGAGGCCGCCAAGGAGCAGGCCGAGGCCGCCAAGGCCGAGGTCCACGCGGTCCCGCCGCCGGAGCAGCGCGCGTCGGTCGCCTCGGCGGTCGCGGCGATGGCCAACGCCTCCAAGGTGGCCAAGGATCACGACCACGGCGTGCCGAACGGCAACGGGCACGTCCCGGAGGTGACCGACACGGCCGAGGCCGTGGCGTCTTCGGAGGCCGCCGAAGAGACGCGTCAGCAGGCCGTCACCGAGCCGGCCACCGAGGTCGCGGACGTCCCGGTGACCACCGAGGCGGACGAGCTCCCGGTGCCGCTGGGCGAGCCGGCGGTCGAGCGGACCTCGGCGCCGGAACCGGCCGAAGAGCCGGTCACGGAGTCCGTGGTGGCTGCCGAGCCGGCGGAACCGGTCGCCGATCCCGACGTCAGCGTGCCCGAACCGGCCACGCGCCCCACCCGGCGCCGGTCGCGCCGGGCCGCGTCGCGCCCGGCGGGTCCGCCGGTGCACGCGTCCGACCAGAGCCAGTGAACGACTAGGGGACCCCGGTGGTAACGCACCGGGGCACCCCACGTAACCTGTAGTACGGCCTGCCACCAGAGTAGGTCGCTGCGCGAGTGCAGGACCACCTCCCCGAGGTGGGCCGATCGTGCAGGCCCCCACCCATTGTCGAGTAATGCAGGAGACTTCCGTGTCGGCGTACGCGATCGTCAAGACCGGCGGCAAGCAGTACAAGGTGGCCGTCGGCGACGTCGTCGAGGTCGAGAAGCTCGAGGGCGAGCCGGGCACCGAGCACATCCTCCCCGCCGTTTTGTACGTCGACGGTGGCGAGGTCACCACGGACGCCGACGCGCTGGCGAAGGTCTCGGTCACCGGCAAGGTCGTCGAGCAGACCAAGGGTCCGAAGATCCGGATCCACAAGTTCAAGAACAAGACGGGCTACCACAAGCGTCAGGGTCACCGGCAGAAGCTGACCCGCGTCGAGGTCACCGCCATCTCCCTGTAAGAACTTTCCGGATCTTGGTAAGACTGAAAGAGGATTGAGCTATGGCTCACAAGAAGGGTGCGTCCAGCTCCCGCAACGGTCGTGACTCGAACGCGCAGCGCCTCGGCGTCAAGCGCTTCGGCGGCCAGCAGGTCAACGCCGGCGAGATCCTGATCCGCCAGCGTGGCACCAAGTTCCACCCGGGCGTGAACGTCGGCCGTGGCGGCGACGACACGCTGTTCGCGCTGGCCACCGGCGCCGTTCAGTTCGGCGAGAAGCGTGGCCGCAAGACGGTCAACATCGTCGTGCCGGTCGAAGCCTGAGTTCTCGGCTTCGAGTTAGACCTCTGACGAGGGGTGGGGCCGGAATATCCGGTGCCACCCCTCGTTTGTTTTGTTCGTACCCTTTCTTGAGTGAAGTGAGGCAAAGTCATGGCGTCCCGGTTCGTGGACCGAGCGGTCATCCACCTGACCGCCGGTGACGGGGGCAACGGCTGCGCCTCGGTGCACCGCGAAAAGTTCAAGCCCCTCGGTGGCCCGGACGGCGGCAACGGCGGCAACGGCGGCGACGTCCTGCTGGTCGTCGACCCCAACGTGCACACCCTGCTCGACTTCCACTTCCGCCCGCACGCCAAGGCGGGCAGCGGCAAGATGGGCCAGGGCGGCAACCGCGCGGGCGCGGCGGGGGAGACCCTGGTGATGAAGGTGCCGTCGGGCACCGTCGTGTTCACCGAGGACGGCGAGCTGGTCGCCGACCTCATCGGCCCGGGCACCACGTTCGTCGCGGCGCAGGGCGGCCGCGGTGGCCTCGGCAACGCGGCGCTGTCGTCGAAGGCCCGCAAGGCCCCCGGGTTCGCGCTGCTGGGCGAGCCGGGCGAGACCCGCAACCTGGTCCTGGAGCTGCGCTCGGTCGCCGACGTCGGCCTGCTCGGCTTCCCGTCCGCCGGCAAGTCGTCGCTGATCTCGGTGCTGTCCGCGGCCAAGCCGAAGATCGCCGACTACCCGTTCACCACGCTGGTGCCGAACCTCGGCGTCATCACCGGCGGCGACACGGTGTTCACGATGGCCGACGTGCCCGGCCTGATCCCCGGCGCGTCCGAGGGCAAGGGCCTGGGGCTCGACTTCCTGCGCCACATCGAGCGCTGCGCGGTGCTGGTGCACGTCGTCGACTGCGCCACCCTCGAGCCCGGCCGCGACCCGGTGTCCGATGTGGACGCTCTGGAAGCGGAACTCGCCAAGTACACCCCGGGTCTCGGCGGGAAGCTCGAGGAGCGCCCGCGTGTGGTCGTGCTCAACAAGATCGACGTCCCGGAGGCCGCCGAGCTCGCCGAGTTCGTCCGGCCCGAGTTCGAAGCCCGTGGCCTGCAGGTGTTCGAGGTCTCCACGGCGTCGCGCAAGGGCCTGCGGGAGCTGACCTTCGCGCTCGCCAAGGTGGTCGAGCAGTACCGCGAGATGCAGCCGGTGCTGGAACCGGAGACGATCGTCCTGCGGCCGCTCGCCGTCGACGACTCCGGGTTCACCGTCGAGCTCGACCCCGAGGAGGAAGGCGCGTTCATCGTGCGCGGCGTCCGCCCGGAGCGGTGGATCCGCCAGACCGACTTCGGCAACGACGAGGCCGTCGGCTACCTGGCCGACCGGCTCAACCGCCTCGGCGTCGAGGACAAGCTGGCGAAGTTCGGCGCGCGGCCGGGCAGCCCGGTCACGATCGGCGATGTCCAGTTCGAGTGGGAGCCGTCGACGCCGAGCGTCGCGATGCACCTGTCCGGGCGCGGCACGGACGTCCGCCTCGAGAACCACGACCGGGTCGGCGCCGCCGAGCGCAAGGAAGCCCGCCGGATCCGGCGCGACGGCTCGGACGAGCCGGAAGGCGACGACCTGGACCTCGACGCGTGAGCGGCACGCGGGAAGCCATCGCGGCCGCCCGTCGCCTGGTGGTCAAGGTCGGTTCGTCGGCGCTGACCACGGCGGGCAGCGGGCTCGACGTGGCCCGGCTGGACGCGCTGGTCGACGCGATCGCGGAGCGCGTCTCCCGGGACGCGCAGATCGTCCTCGTGTCTTCGGGCGCGATCGGGGCCGGGCTGGCCCCGCTTTCGCTCGGCAAGCGACCGCGTGACCTCGCGACCCAGCAGGCCGCGGCGAGCGTCGGCCAGCTGGCCCTGGCGCACGCGTACGCGGAGTCGTTCGGGCGGTTTTCGCTGACGGTCGGCCAGGTCCTGCTGACGTCCGACGACGTCGTCCGCCGGTCGCACTACCGCAACGCGCAGCGGACGTTCTCACGGCTGCTGGCGCTCGGCGCGGTCCCGGTGGTCAACGAGAACGACACGGTGGCCACGGAAGAGATCCGCTTCGGCGACAACGACCGTCTGGCTGCCTTGGTGGCGCACCTGATCGGCGCGGACGCGCTGATCCTGCTGTCCGATGTGGACGGTCTCTACGACGGCGACCCCCGCGACGGCGCCACCCGCAAGCTCACCGAGGTCCTCTCGGAGTCCGATGTGGACGGAATCTCGGTCGGCATGTCCAGCTCCGGCCTCGGCACGGGCGGCATGGTGTCGAAGCTGGCGGCGGCCCGCACGGCGGCGGGCGCGGGCATCCCGGTCCTGCTGGCGGCAGCGTCGGAAGCCTCGGCTGCGCTGACTTCCGCTTCCCCGGGAACGGCGTTCGCCCCGGCGGACACGCGCTTGTCGGCCCGCCGCTTCTGGCTGGGCTACGCGGCGGACACGACGGGCAAGCTCCGCCTGGACGACGGCGCGGTCACGGCGGTGGTCCGCCGCCGCAGGTCGCTGCTGGCGGCCGGCATCACGGGCGTGGAGGGCGAGTTCCAGGCCGGCGACGTGGTCGACCTGGTGGACGCGAAGGACCGCGCGGTGGCCCGCGGAGTGGTGGCGTTCGACGCGACGGAGCTCCCGGACCTGATCGGCCGGTCCACCCCCGACCTCCCGGCGGAGCAGCGCCGCGAGGTCGTCCACGCCGACGACTTGGTCCCTCTCCGCCGCTGACGCTGTGATCCCCAGGCATCACCCGTGATCAGAGAGGCATCACCCGTGACTGAGCGGGCATCGCCGTGATGCCCCGCCAATCACACGTGATGCCTCTTCAATCACGCGAGATGCCCTTCCGATCACGGGGCCTCGACCGCCGAAATCCGGTAGCGCGCCACCGACGCGTCGAGGATCCGCGCCGCCTGCTCGTCCGACGGTCCGGACCCGCGGAAGCGCTCGAGGTCCTCGTCGGACTCCCAGCGCTCGTACACGGTCACCCGGCCGGGATCGAGCAGGTCGGCACCCAGCGCGTACTCCAGGCAGCCGGGTGCCTCCCGCGCGAGCCGGACGGCTTCGGCGCACCCCTCGAGGTAGGCGGCACGGTCCTCGGGAGCGACGGCGAGCCGGCCGGCGATGATGATCACGTCGGGTTGATCCGGTCCGGCTTGATGGTGAGCAGCAGGCGGGTCTGGTCCCGGCCGCCCCACCACGGGTACGGGCCGCCGAGGTAGCGCTGCGCCAGCTTCTCGATGTGCTCGACCGCGCCGTCTTCGGTCGTGTCGATGACCTGCCCGCGGATCGCGTAGTAGCGCGACGGCCGTTCGCGGTCGGCGACGTTGAGCGCCACCCGCGGGTCGCGCTCGATGTTGCGCTGCTTCTGGTGGCCCAGCACGGTGTTGACGAGGATGTGCGTGCCGTCGGTGTCCACCCAGGTCTGGGTGAGCTGCGGCGAGCCGTCGGGCATCAAGGTGGACAGGAAGCAGAGGCTGGGCTCGCGCAGCAGTGCGAGCAGGTCGCCGGGCAGTTCCACGGTGGTCTCCCGCTAAAGCTGGTCGGGCGCTTCGATGCCGAGCAGGGAAAGCCCGAGCGCAAGCGTGTGCGACGTCAGCGTAGTCAACCTCAGCCGGGACGCGCGCAGCGACGGCGAGGACGCTTTCAGGACCGGGCATTCCTCGAAGAACCGGGAAAACGCGACCGCCGTCTCGTACAGGTACGTGCAGAGCTTGTGCGGCGCGTAGCCGTCTGTCGCGGTCTTCAGCGCTTCGCCGAACCTGAGCAGCTTCAGCGCGAGAGCTCGTTCGGCAGGCGCTTCCAAGACGACTGCCGTGCCGTCGGGCAGTCCACCCGCCTTCCGCAGGATCGACCGCGTCCGCGCGTGCGCGTACTGGAGGTACACCGAGGTGTTGCCCTCCTTGGCGAGCATCCGGTCCCAGGCGAAGACGTAGTCCCGCTCGCGGTCGCCGGACAGGTCGGCGTACTTGACCGCGCCGATGCCGACCGCGCGGGCGACCTCGGCCTGCCCCGCGGCGTCGAGCTCACTGCGTTCGGCGACGACCGCGGCGGCCTGCGTCACGGCTTCGGTGAGCAGGTCGGCCAGCTTGACCGTGTCGCCGGAGCGGGTCCGCATGGTCTTGCCGTCCGCGCCCAGCACGGTCCCGAAGCCGATGTGCTCGGCGTGTCCGGTCAGCCAGCCGGCGGCGCGGCAGACGGCGAACAGCATCGCGAAGTGCTGCGCCTGCGGTGTTCCGACGACGTAGAGGAGGTCGGTCGCGCCGCGTTCGGCCGTCCAGTAGCGGACGGTGGCCAGGTCGGTGGCGGCGTACCCGTAGCCGCCGTCGCGCTTGCGGACGATCAGCGGCAACCGGTCACCCTCGCGGTTGCGGAACCCTTCGGGAAACACGCAGACGGCGCCGTCGCTGATTTCGGTCAGCCCGGCCTTCTCGAGGTCGTCGACCACCGCCGCGAGGTAGGGGTTGTAGAAGCTCTCGCCGTAGATGTCCTGGTCGGTCAACGAAATGCCGAGCAGCGCGTAGACCTCGTCGAAGTGCCGTGTCGATTCGGCGACGAGCTCCCGCCAGACGGCCAGGGTTTCTTCGTCGCCGCTCTGCAACAGCACGACGCGGTCGCGTGCGCGGGTTGCGAAAGCTTCGTCGCTGTCGAACTTCTGCCGCGCTTCGCGGTAGAACGCGTCGAGGTCGGCGATGGCGCGGTGCCCGGCCGGTACGTCGAGGAGCTGCTCGATGAGCATGCCGAACGGCGTGCCCCAGTCGCCGAGGTGGTTGTGCGGCAGCACTTCGTGCCCGGCGAACCGCAGCAGGCGTGCGAGCGCGTCACCGATCACCGTCGTGCGCAGGTGCCCGACGTGCATCTCCTTCGCGACGTTCGGGCTGCTGTAGTCCAGCGCGATCCGCCGCGGGGACGCGGTTTCCGCCACGCCGAGGCGCGGATCGTCGAGCAGCGCGGCGGTGCGCGTCTCCAGCCATTCCCTGCGCAGCACGAAGTTCAAGAATCCCGGCCCGGCGACCTCGGGTGGGTCGGCGATCCCGTCCGGCTCGAGTGCGCCGGCGATCAGCGTCGCGACTTCGCGCGGCGGGCGGCCGAGCCGCTTGCCCAGGCTCATCGCGAGGTTGGCCTGGTAGTCGACGCCTTCGCGTGGCGACGCCTGGATCAGCGCCTGCTCCGGCGTCAGCTCGACGTCCAGTGCCTGGCCGGCGGCGGCCACGACGCGGCGCGCCAGCTCCTCGGTAACGTCGGCGTGCTGCACGGTGTCCCTCCTTCGGCTCGGTGTCGGGGCACGCAGCGTAGCGAGCGTGACCGGCCGATGACGAAGGGTTTACCGCAGCTCGCTGCCCTTCGTTTCGGGCAACGTCAGGATGACGGCGAACGCGATGGCGGCGCCGGCCGCGACGTACCAGAAGTAGAGCGTCGGCGAGACCGCGCCGAAGACGGTGATGAGCAGCGGCGCGGTGCCACCGAAGATCGCGACGGTCAGGTTGTACCAGGCACCGATCCCGAGCCCACGCAGTTCGGTCGGGAACAGCTCGCTCATGAGGGCCGGCGCGATCGACGTCATCGCGGTGTACAGCCCGAGCCCGACGCAGAACACCACGAGCAGGCCGCCGACGTCCGGGCCGATCAAGGTGGACAGCGGCACCACCACGACTGCGGTCGCCCCGGACCAGACGAGCAGCTGCGGCTTCCGCCCGACCCGGTCCGCGAGCGCGCCCATCGGGTACTGCAGGGCGATGAACAGGGCCGTGCCGACGGAAAGCGCGAGGAACACGGCGTCCGCGTCGGCGTGCCGGTTCTTCACCGCGAAGGACGTGAGCGCGCTGAAGAACGTGTAGTAGCAGAGGGTCGAGAGCATCGTGAAGCCGACGAGCCTGCCGACGGCCTTCGGGTGGTGGGTCAGCGTCGTCAGCAGCGGCCGCTCGAGCTTCCGCGCCTTGACTTTCGTCTGCTCGAACAGCTCGGTCTCGGCGAGGCTGCGGCGCAACCACAACCCGACCAGCCCGAAGACGCCGCCCAGCAGGAACGGCAGCCGCCAGCCCCACGACGCGAGCTGCGCCTTGTCCAGCGCGCGGGCCAGCACGAAGCCGAGGACGGTCGCGATCAGCACGGCCGTCCCGGTCGAGATGTAGAAGAACGCCGAGTACCGCCCGCGGCGCTCCGGCGGCGCGATCTCGCCCAGGTACGCCGACGCGTTCGACACCTCACCGCCGAGCGACAGCCCCTGCGCGATGCGGGCGAGCAGCAGCAGGATCGGCGCGAGCCAGCCGACCTGCGCGAACGTCGGCAACAGGCCGATCGCGACCGAGCCGCCGGCCATCAGCAGGATGGTGAGGATCATGGCGGGCTTGCGGCCGCGCGTGTCCGCGAAGCGCCCGAGCAGCACGCCGCCGAGCGGGCGGAAGAAGAACGCGAGCGCGTAGGTGGCGAAGGTGTTGATCAGCGCGAGCGTGTCGTTCCCGGCCGGGAAGAACGCGCCGGCGAAGTAGATGCTGAACGTCGCGTAGATCGTCCAGTCGAACCACTCCAGCGCATTGCCCGCGCTCGCCGCGAACAGCTTGCGCACCGGCAGCCGGTGCTGAACCTGCACGGTCATGGCAGCCTCCACGTCCCCCGAAGGTGCAACGGGACTTTGCCACATTCGTTCGCGGTGCGAAAGATCCCGACTGCCCGGTTGGCCCGCCAAGCCGACCGTCCAGGCACGCGAGCCGACCCTCCAGGCACGCGAGCCGACCCTCCGGGTACGCGGTCTCCTTCCGGTCAGGCCGTGCTGGCCAGCGCGAACGGCAGCACCGCCGGTGCCCCGGCCCTCCGCAGCAGGCGCGCGGCCAGCGTCATCGTCCAGCCGGTGTCGATGACGTCGTCCACCAGCAGGACCGGCCCGGCCGGCAGGACCCCGGCGAGGTCGGCCGGCATGCTCAGCCGCCGCCACAGGTCCGCCAGCCGTTGCGCGCTGTTCGCCTGGCGCGGGGGCGGCCCTTCGGCGTCGAGCGCCCCGAGGAAGTCCAGCTTGCCGATCTCGGCCAGCCGGGTCGCCAGGCTGTAGACGAGCCGCGGCCGGGTTTCCGACGGCACCGCCACCACCGCGACCGGCCGCTCCGCCCACTGCCACCCGGCGAGCACCTGCACGCAGGCCTTGAACACCGAGTCGGGGACGTCGGTGTCCTGGGCGCCGGTGCCGACGAGCTCGCGCAGCCGGTTGCCCCACCCGACGTCGGTGAGCCGCCCGAGCACCTGGCCCGGCTCGGCCTGGTCGTCGGCGCTGATCCGGCCGGACACCGGAACGTCCAAAGAGGACATCCCGGTGGGCCACTGCTTCCGCGGCGCGACCTCGACGCCCGGACGCTGCAGGCGTTCCCGGGTCGCCTCGGCGACGTCGTCGGCCACGGTCGTGTCCCAGTGCTGCCCGGTGCAGTTGTCGCACCGCCCGCACGGTGCCGCGTCGGGATCGTCGAGCTGGCGCCGCAGGTACTCCATCCGGCAGCCGCCGGTCTCCAGGTAGCCGACCATCGCGTCCTGCTCGCGGTGGCGTGCCTCCGCGACGCGCTTGTACCGCCCGCTGTCGTACTCCCAGTTCTCGCCCGTGCTGGTCCAGCCGCCCTTGACGCGCCGCACCGCGCCGTCGACGTCCAGGACCTTGAGCACCATTTCCAGCCGTGAGCGGGAAAGCTCCACCGACGGCTCGAGCGCGGCCGTCGAAAGGGGACGGTCGGCGTAGGAAAGCGTGTTCAGCACCTGGGTGACCCGCAGCTCGTCGGGGAAGGCGAGCGACCCGAAGTACGCCCAGATCGCCTTGTCCTCCTCGCCGGGCAGCAGCACGACCTCGGCGCGTTCGACGCCACGCCCGGCGCGGCCGACCTGCTGGTAGTACGCGATCGGGGAAGACGGCGCCCCGAGGTGCACGACGAACCCGAGGTCCGGCTTGTCGAAGCCCATGCCCAGCGCGGATGTCGCGACCAGTGCCTTGACGCGGTTGCCGAGCAGGTCGTCCTCGGCCGCCTGCCGGTCGGCCGGGTCGGTCTTGCCGGTGTAGGCCGCCACCGGGTACCCGCGGTCCTTCAGCAGCGACGCGACGTCGTGCGCCGCCGCCACCGTCAGCGTGTAGATGATCCCCGACCCGGGCAGCTCGGCCAGGTGCTCGGCGAGCCAGGCCAGCCGCGCCTGGGACGTCGGCAGCCGGCACACCGACAACCGCAGGCTCTCCCGGTCGAGGCTGCCGCGCAGCACGAGCGTGTCGGTGCCCGTGCCGAGGCCCAGCTGCTCGGCGACGTCGGTGACGACGCGGTCGTTCGCCGTCGCCGTGGTCGCCAGCACCGGGACGCCGTCGGGCAGGTCGCCTAGCAGCGTGCGCAGGCGCCGGTAGTCCGGCCGGAAGTCGTGCCCCCAGTCGGAAATGCAGTGCGCCTCGTCGACCACCAGCAGCCCGGTGCTCGCGGTCAGCTTCGGCAGGACGTTGTCGCGGAAGTCCGGGTTGTTCAGCCGTTCGGGGCTGACCAGCAGGACGTCCACCTCGCCGGCCGCGACCGAGGCCTGGACCTGCTCCCACTCCTGCGGGTTCGCCGAGTTCATGGTCGCCGCGTGGATGCCGGCGCGGGCCGCCGCCGAGATCTGGTTGCGCATCAGGGCGAGCAGGGGCGAGACGATGACCGTCGGCCCGCTGCCCTGTTCCCGCAGCAGCGCCGTGGCGAGGAAGTACACCGCCGACTTGCCCCAGCCGGTGCGTTGCACGACCAGCGCGCGACGCCGGTGCGCCACCAGGGCCTCGATGGCCGTCCACTGGTCTTCGCGCAGCTTCGCCGAGTCGCCGGCCAGGGCCCGGAGGAGGGTCTCGGCGCGGTCGCGGAGGGCTGGGGTGGTGCTGGTCGTGTCCACGTCCCCACGTCTACCCCATGACACCGACGATCCGGGAATCGGCGGCGGTGCGAACGGACCGTTCGTGACGAATACGGGTGGTTATGTGACCTGAATCACATTATCGGCCCGGCCGGGCGAGGTGGTGAACAGCACCCGACGTCCCGCGCGCGCGGTGTATAGGCTCCCGGTTCATGTCACCACGGCGGATCGGGGTCATGGGCGGCACGTTCGACCCCGTGCACCACGGCCACCTCGTCGCGGCCAGTGAGGTCCAGTCCCGGTTCGGGCTCGACGAGGTGATCTTCGTCCCCACCGGGCAGCCCTGGCAGAAGACGAGCCGCCAGGTGACCAGGGCCGAGGACCGCTACCTGATGACGGTCATCGCGACCGCGTCCAACCCGGTCTTCTCGGTCAGCCGCGTCGACATCGACCGCGCCGGCCAGACCTACACCGTCGACACCCTGCGCGACCTCCACGCCGAGTACCCCGACGACCAGCTCTTCTTCATCACCGGCGCCGACGCGCTCGAACAGATCCTGACCTGGCACAAGGCCGACGAGCTGTTCGACTTCGCGCACTTCATCGGCGTCACGCGGCCCGGCTACCGGCTCAATTCGCACCACCTGCCCAGCGGCAAGGTGAGCCTCGTCGAGGTCACCGCGATGGCGATCTCGTCGACCGGCTGCCGCGACCGCGTCGAGCGCGGGGAGCCGGTCTGGTACCTCGTTCCCGACGGCGTCGTGCGCTACATCGCCAAGAAGGATCTCTACCGGAAGAGCGACTGAAGCGCCGCTGGTCCCGGCGGGTACTCTTCTCGGGCGAACCCGATCTGTGAAGGAGCACCGTGGCAGCCACGTCCGAGGCACGAGAGCTGGCCGTAGCGGCCGCACACGCGGCGGCGGACAAGAAGGCCAGCGACGTAGTCGTGCTGGACGTGTCCGAGCAGCTCGTCATCACCGACGCCTTCGTCATCGCCTCCGCGTCCAACGAGCGCCTGGTCGGCGCGATCGTCGACAACGTCGAGGAGAAGCTGCGGGAGAGCGGGCACAAGCCGGTCCGCCGCGAAGGCGCCCGCGAGGGCCGCTGGGTCCTGCTCGACTACGTCGACGTCGTCGTGCACGTCCAGCACGTCGAGGAGCGCACGTTCTACGGCCTCGAGCGGCTGTGGAAGGACTGCCCGCGCATCGAGGTGGCCGGCCTCGAAGAGCCGCCCGCCGACGAGGATCCGGACGTCCCGTGAGCCCCCGGCGGCTCGTGCTCTGGCGCCACGGCGAGACGGACTACAACGCCGCCGGGCGGATGCAGGGTCACCTCGACTCGGCGCTGACGCCGGTCGGCTGGAACCAGGCCCGGTTCGCGGTCCCCGCGCTGGCCCGGTTCTCACCGGACCTCGTCATCGCGTCCGACCTGCGCCGCGCCACCGACACGGCCACCGTGCTCACCGACGCGATCGGCGTCCCGCTGCGCATCGACAAGCGCCTGCGCGAGACGCACCTCGGCGAATGGCAGGGGCTCACCGGCGCTGAGGTCGACGCGGCCTACCCCGGAGAGCGCGACCGCTGGCGCAAGGACGCGACCTGGGCGCCGCCCGGCGGGGAGAACCGCCTCGACGTCGCCGACCGCGCGGGTGAGGTCGTCACCGACCTGCAGCAGGCCAACTCCTCGGTGGGCGACACCGTGCTGCTGGCCGCGCACGGCGGACTGATCACCGCGCTCACCGCGCGGCTGATCAACCTGCCGGTGGAGGCCTGGCCCTCGCTGGGCGGGATCTCGAACTGCCACTGGGTCGAGCTGGGCGCGCGCGACGGCAAGTGGCGGCTGCACGCCTACAACGCGGGGATGCACGGCTAGCCGATGGGGCCTCGCCTGCTCGTGTTCGGCGACTCGCTGAGCTTTCACGGTCCCGAAGGACCCTGCGCCGCGGACGAGCCGCGCCTGTGGCCCAACGTGGCCGCCGCCGCGTTGGGCGGCACCGCCGACCTGGTCGCCGGGATCGGCTGGACCGCCCGGGACGCCTGGTGGTCGCTGACCGGCGACCCGCGCGTCTGGGCCGACCTGCACCACGTCGACGCGGTCGTGCTGGCGGTCGGCAGCATGGACACGCTGCCTTCGCCGTTGCCGACCTACCTGCGCACGGGGCTCAAGTACCTGCGTCCCGACCCTGTGCGGCGCGTGGTGCGCAAGGCCTACCTGGCCGCGCAGCCCCGGCTTTCGGTCGCGTTCCGCGGCCGTCCCGCGGTGCTGCCGGCCAAGCTCACCGTGCAGTACCTCGACACGGCGGTCGGTGCGTTGCGCGTCCTGCGTCCCGAACTGCCGATCTTCGGCATGCTGCCCTCGGTGCACCGGGCGGCGGCCTACGGCGGCGTGCACACCGCGCGGCCGGCCGCGGCGGCCGCGATGGCGGCCTGGGGCGCGCGAGCCGGAGTTCCGTTGCTGGACCTCGAAGCCGTTGTCGGAGAGCACGTCCTGAGCGGTGAGGGCAACCCCGACGGCATGCACTGGGGCTGGAAAGGGCACGCCGCGGTGGGCGACGCGATGTCCGTGTTGATGGCGCCGGTGCTCGCCCCCGGCCACGTAGGCTGACGGCGTGTCGGTCGCCGTAGTCACGGATTCCACCGCCCACCTGCCGGAGGGCTTCGCCGAACGGCACGCGGTCCGGGTGGTGCCGCTGCACGTCCTGGTCGACGGCGTGGTCTCCCTCGATGGCGTCGAGACCGGCCCGGCGGCGGTCGCCGAGGCGATGAGCCAGCGCAAGATCGTCACGACGTCCCGGCCGACGCCCACGGAGTTCGTGAAGGAGTACCGCGCGGCGCTGGCCGGCGGTGCCGACGCGATCGTTTCGGTGCACCTCTCGCGCGAGCTGTCGGGCACCTGGGAAGCGGCGGTGCTGGCGGCGCAGGAGGTCGGGCCGGACCGGGTCCGCGTGGTCGACTCGCGCACCACCGCGATGGGGCTCGGGTTCGCCGCCCTGCACGCCGCTTCGGCTGCCGCGGCAGGGTCTTCGGCGGCGGAAGTCGAGGCCGCGGCCGTGACCGCGGCCGGGTGCTCGTCGACGTTGTTCGTCGTGGAAACCCTCGACCACCTGCGCCGCGGCGGCCGGATCGGCCCGGCGGCCGCGCTGCTCGGCACGGCCCTGGCGGTGAAGCCGGTGCTGCACATGTGCGAGGGCCGGATCCTGCCGCTGGAGAAGGTCCGCACCATGAACCGGGCGCTCGCGCGGCTGGTCGAGCTCGCGGCCCAGGCCGCGCGGGACGACGACGTCGAACTGGCCGTCCACCACCTCGCCTCGCCGGAGCGGGCGGTCGAGCTGGCGAACCGGCTGGAAGAGGCCGTGCCGCGGTCGGCGGGCTGCGTGGTCTCCGAGCTGGGGGCGGTGATCGGGGCCCACACCGGGCCCGGCGTGCTCGGGGTGGTCGTCCAGCGGACGGTTCCCTCGCGAGGCTGAAGGGCACCTTCGGTGCATGTGACGAGCTGAAGGGACCCTTCGCCGCGTCTGATGCGAGGAAGGGCCCCTTCACCTCGCTCCGGCACCCGGCCGACGTCGGCGGCCGCCGCGCTGACCGCCGGTGCGCCGAACCCTCCAGCATGCCACCCGGGTACGACGGAAACGGCCGTTCCCGGCCCGGGCGGGGTGGATCCGTCCACAGCACCCCGGTTGTCCACAGGACGCGGCGGCACCCCTGTCGGACGCCGCCCCGCGAGCCCTAACGTCGATCGTGTGTTCGAGCAGCCCGCCCGGGATCCGGGCCCACCCGTCAACGACCGGCTCGCCTGGCTGGCCGACCAGCTCTCGCCCGACGCGAGCACGGTCGGGCCCGGCGGCCGGCTGGTCCGGCGCTGGCTGCCGGGCGGACCGGCCGGTGCCGGCCGCCGCCGGTGGGCGTTCGCCGGTGTCCTGCTGTCGGTGGTGGTGATCGTCCTCGGTTCGGTCGCGCTCTTCGGCGGTCCGCCGGTGCCCGAGCCCCCGCCCGCGCTGCCCAGCGCGAAACCGGCGAGCGAAGCACCGGCCCGGGCCGCGCCGCAGACCGGGTTGGTCATCAGCGTGATCGGCCGCGTCCGGTCGCCCGGTCTCGTCACCGTGGCCCAGGGCGCCCGTGTCGCGGACGTGCTGCGGGCCGCGGGCGGCGCCGAGCCCGGCGCGGACCTGAGCGCGCTCAACCTCGCCCGCCGGGTGACCGACGGGGAACAGCTCGCGGTCGGGATCCCGGCGCCGGCCGCCGTGGCCGCCGGTGCCGCCGGTGCGCCGGCGGGCGCCAAGGTCGACCTCAACGCGGCGAGCGCGGACCAGCTGGACACGCTGCCCGGCGTCGGCGAGGTGACGGCCCAGCGGATCGTCCAGTGGCGCACCGAGCACGGCGGCTTCACGAAGGTCGAGCAACTGCGCGACGTCTCGGGCATCGGGGAAAGCAAATTCCAAAAACTGCGTGAGCAGGTGATGGTCGGATGAGCACCCTTCCCACGACCGACACCCGGCAGGACATGCGGCTCGTCCCGGCGGCGCTGGCGTGCTGGCTCGCCGCCCTCGGCGGCCTGCTGCTGGGCTGGTGGACGGCCGTCGCCGCCGGCCTCGCCTCGGCGGCGCTCGCCGGGCTGGTGCTCTGGCGGGCGCGGGGGCGTCCCCGGGCGCTCGGCGCGGCCGCGGCCCTGCTGGTGCTGGGACTCGTCGCCGCGGGGCCGGTCGCCTGGCGGATCTGGGACGCGCAGCACGACGACCTCCGCGCGGCTTCGGCCGACGGACTCCCGGCGTCGGTGCGGGTCGTCGTCACCGAGCGCCCGAAACCCGTGCGCGGCGCGGGTTACGCCGACCAGCAGGCCGGTGCCCGATCGGTGGTGCTGACCGCCGACGTCCGCACGGCGTCGGTCGACGGCCGGCCGGTCAGCTCGTCCGGACGTGTCTTGCTGCTGGCCCCGGTCGCGCAGTGGGCTTCGCTGCTGCCGGGCCAGGACGTGACGGCGAGTGGCCTGCTGATGCCGCCGCGCGGCTCGGACCTGACCGTCGCGGTGCTGTCCGTGCGCGGGCCGCCGGGCGACCTCGGGCCGGCGCGGTGGTGGCAGCGGACCGCGGCCGGGCTGCGCGCCGGACTCCACGACCTGTGCCAGGTCCTGCCGGACGAACCGGCCGGCCTGTTGCCGGGGCTGGTCCTGGGCGACACGAGCGGGTTGTCGCCGCGGGTCGAGCAGGAGTTCATCACCGCCGGGCTCGCCCATTTGACCGCGGTCAGCGGGGGCAACCTCGCCGTGGCGTGTGGCGCGGTCCTGCTCCTGCTGCGCTTGCTGCGGCTCGGACCGCGGTTCTCGGCGGTGGCGGCCGGCGCGTGCCTGGTGGGCTTCCTCGTCCTCGTCGGGCCGGAGCCGAGCGTGCTGCGGGCCGGGCTGATGGCGGCGGTCGCGTTGCTGGCCCTGGCGCTGGGCAGGCGGGGCTCGGCGTTGCCCGCGCTGGCGTTCGCGGTGTGCGTGCTGGTGGTGGCGGATCCGGCGATGGCGACGGACTTCGGGTTCGCGCTGTCGGTGTTCGCCACGGCCGGACTCGTCCTCATCGCGCCTCGCTGGGCCGCGGCGCTGGCGCGTCGTGGCGTTCCGCCGGGGTTCGCCGAAGGACTGGCGATCCCGCTGGCCGCCTTCCTCGTGACGGCGCCGGTTCTCGCGGGCATGGCGGGCACGGTCAGCCTGGTTTCGGTGGTGACCAACGTCCTCGCCGCGCCCGTCGTGGCCCCGGCGACGGTGCTCGGTGTGCTGGCGACGGTGCTCGGTCCCTGGTGGCCGGGTGCGGGGAAGGTCCTGGTGCACCTGGCCGACCCGGAGGCCCGGTGGCTGATCACCGTGGCGCGCCACGGCGCGCGGGCTCCCGGCGCGGTCGTCGCCTGGCCCGGCGGCTGGTCGGGCGGGCTGCTCGCGGCGGCCGTGCTGGGCGTGCTGGTGCTCGCCGCCCGGCACCGGCGCGTGCGGCTGGCCATGGCGGTGCTGGTCGTCGGCGCGCTGCTGGTGTTCGTGCCCGTCCGGGTGCTCGCGCCGGCGTGGCCACCGCGGAACTGGGCGATGGTCGAGTGCGACGTCGGGCAGGGCGACGCGGTCGTGCTGGCGACCGCGGAGCCGGGACGCGCGGTCGTCGTGGACACCGGACCCGAGCCGGGGCCGGTGGACGAGTGCCTGCACCGGCTGGCGGTCGACCGGATCCCGCTGCTGGTGCTGAGCCACCTGCACGCCGACCACATCGGCGGGCTGGCGTCGGTCTTCGACGGCCGGGCGGTCGGCGCGATCGCCGTCGGCCCGGGGCGGGCGCCGGAGTGGGCGTGGCGGCAGGTCGCCGCGGAGGCGCTCCGGCAGCGAGTGCCGCTGGTGGAGCTGAACCCGGGGGAGCGGCAGGCGTGGCCCGGGCTGTCGCTCGACGTCCTCGGCCCGCGTTACGTGCCGGAGCGCTCGGCGGGTCAGCAGGACGGCACGACGATCAACAACAGTTCGGTCGTCCTGCGAGCGCAGACCGCGGCCGGCCGGGTGCTCCTGACCGGCGATGTCGAGCTGGCGGCGCAAGCGGATCTCTTGGCGGACATCGGAAACCTGAAGGCGGAGGTGTTGAAGGTGCCGCACCACGGCTCGCGCTATTCGCTGCCGACGTTCCTCGCGGCGGTGGCGCCGCGGGTGGCGATGGTCAGCGTGGGCGCGGGCAACACCTACGGGCACCCCAACAAGTCCACAATGGACAGCCTGACGGCGCTCGGTGCCCTGGTCACCCGGACCGACCTGGACGGCGACACCGCGGTGGTCGGCGACCCGGCGGGCCCGGCGGTGGCGCGCCGGGGCGAGCCGCGTGGCCCGCCCCGCCGGTGAGCGGTCACCCGGCGGGCTTGCGGGCGCTGTCGCCGGATTGGCGGTCGTGTTCGAAAGTGATCCGGCGGCGAGCCCATTGCTGCCCGCCCTCGTCGGCCAGGGTCTCCACGCGCGCGACCAGCACCCGGACCGCGTCCGTGCCTTCGTACGGCGGTGCGGAATGGAGGTACAACGCTGCTTCACGCTCGATCGCGTAGCCGATCTGGCTGTGCTCCACCCAGTTCTGGTGCATGCCGAACGTGGTCCGGACGCCGGTCGCGACCAGGACGACAGCGCCGAGCGCGGCGATGACGACCGAGTCGAGGTGGGCGGTGGCCGCCACCGGGATCGCGGCCGAGCCGGTGAGGGCGACGACTTCCACGACGCCGTACCGCAGCCGGTCTCGCCGGGCGCCCTTCTTGTACCACCGCCACTTCGCGACGACCGTCATCGGCAAGGCTTGGCCGTCGCGTTCGGCGGTGACCATCCAATGCTTGCCGAGATTCCGCATTCCGAACCTCCCGGACCGAGCCGACACCTGGCGGGTGCCGACCTTATCGGCACAGGGGAGACGCGAAAGGAGGTACTCGCCGGGGCGAGCCGCGCGGCCCGCCCCGCCGCTGAAGCCGGGGCGGGCGGAACCCGCCCCGGCCGGACGTCAGTAGCCGAGCGCCTCGTTCACGGCCTTGGCCGACGGCGGCACGGTCGCCTTCGGGCCGATGTGGTTCTCGACCGCGTCGAGGGTCTTGAGGCCGTCGCCGGTGATCAGGAGCACCGTCTCGGCGTCCGGGTCCAGCTTGCCGGTCTCGACCAGCTTCTTCGCCGTCGCGACGGTGACCCCGCCCGCGGTCTCGGTGAAGATGCCTTCGGTGCGGGCCAGCAGCCGGATGCCTTCGACGACCTCTTCGTCGGTGACGTCCTCGATCGCGCCGCCGGTGCGGTTGACGATGTCGAGCACGTAGGGGCCGTCGGCCGGGTTGCCGATCGCCAGCGATTTGGCGATCGTGTCCGGCTTCACCGGCTGGACCACGTCCAGGCCGGCGCGGAACGCGGCCGAGACCGGCGAGCAGCCGGTGGCCTGGGCGCCGAACACCTTGTACGGGCTGGCGTCCACGAGACCGAGCTGGCCCAGCTCGCGGAAACCCTTGTCCACCTTGGTCAGCTGCGAACCGGAGGCGATCGGCACGACGATCTGCGGCGGGATGCGCCAGCCCAGCTGCTCGGCGACCTCGAAGGCCAGCGTCTTCGAGCCTTCCGAGTAGTACGGCCGGACGTTCACGTTCACGAACGCCCACTTCGGGTGCTCACCGGCGAGCTCGGTGGCGAGGCGGTTGACGTCGTCGTAGTTGCCGTCGACGGCGATGAGGTCGCCGTCGTAGACCGCGGTGGTGAGGATCTTGGCGCGCTCGAGGGTCTTCGGGATCAGCACGACCGACCGCCAGCCCGCGCGGGCCGCGGCGGCGGCCGTCGCGTTGGCCAGGTTGCCGGTCGACGGACAGGCGAGCACTTCGAACCCGAACTCGCGGGCCGCGGCCAGCGCGACGGCGACGACGCGGTCCTTGAACGAGTGCGTCGGGTTGCCGGTGTCGTCCTTGACCCAGAGGCGCTTGAGGCCGAGCTCCTTGGCGAGGCGGTCGGCGCGGATGAGCCGGGTCGCGCCGGGCTCGGTGTTCGGGATCTCTTCGACGTTGGACGGCACCGGGAGGAGCTTCTTGTAGCGCCAGATGTTCTTGGGGCCGGCCTCGATGTCTTCACGGCGGACGCGGCCGAAGTCGTAGGCGACCTCGAGCGGCGAGAAGTCCTCGGCGGAGACGAACTCCGGGGCGAGCGGCTGCCGGTGGCCCTCTTCCTTCGACACCAGTTCGACGGCCGGACCGAGATCCGGGGTCTTCGTGGTGGAGGTCGTTCCGAGGGTGGCGGTCATCGCGAGGTTCCTTTCCTCATCTGCCCCGCCGAAGCGGGCCGGAATTGGCACCGTGGTCGTCAGCTACCCCGCGATCGCGGGATGACAGGCTGTACGCCGGTTGCCGGGGCTTCGTCGGGCCGTTCCCTCTGCCCCTCTGGATGAGCGGTATTCAGTTGTCGGCGCGCGCCGTTCAGCGCGCCGCCTCGCTGACACCGTACGACATGGCGCTCGCGCCGTGCCATGCCGGCCGCTCGACATCACCGGAGCGGGCGCACGGCACCGCGAGTGAGAGGATTCCCCCGTGACCGTCCAAGCCACCGCCCCGGCCCCGCTGCACCTGGTCCTGGGTGAGGAAGAACTGCTGATCGAGCGCGCCGTCCGCGAGGCGCTCACCGCGTCCCGCGCGATCGACGCCACGGCCGAGCTGACCCGGGTCCGGGTGTCGGATCTCACAGCCCCCGAGCTGGCCGAACTCGTCAGCCCGTCGCTGTTCAGCGAAGGTCGCGTGATCGTCCTGGAGTCGGCGCAGGACATCTCGCAGGAGCTGGCCGACGCCGTGGCGTCCTACCTGAAGGACCCGGCGGACGGGATCGTCCTGGTCGTCGTGCACACCGGCGGTGGCCGCAGCAAGGCGGGCAAGACGCTGCCGGCGGTGCTGAAGAAGGCCGGCGCCGAAATCACCGAGTGCCCGAAGCTGACCAAGCCCGCCGAGCGGGAGCAATTCATCCGCCACGAGGTGCGCCGGGTGGGCGGCAAGATCGACGCGGCCGGGGTTGCCGCGCTCCTCGAGGCCGTGGGCTCCGACCTGCGGGAACTCTCCTCGGCGGCGACGCAGCTGGTGGCGGACGCCGGCGGGACCGTCGACGCGGACGCGGTCCACCGCTACCACCGCGGCCGGGCCGACGTCACCGGGTTCGCGGTGGCGGAGAAGGCGGTCAGCGGCGACCGCTCGGCGGCGCTGGAGTCGCTGCGCTGGGCGATGCAGCTGGGCGTCCCGCACGTGTTGGTCGCGGACGCACTGGCCGACGCGGTCCGCACGATCGCCCGGGTCTCGGGCGCGGGCCGGGGCAACCCGAACCAGCTGGCGGGCGAGCTGGGCATGCCGCCGTGGAAGATCCGCAAGGCGCAGGGCCAGGTCCGGGGCTGGAACCAGGACGGCCTGGCGACGGCGATGCGCGTGGTGGCGAGGCTGAACGCCGAGGTCAAGGGTGTGGCGGCGGACCCGGGTTACGCACTGGAGCGCGCGGTCCTCCAGGTGGCGGCCGCCAAGGGCGAACGCTGAGGTCCGTGCTGCCGCCGGCGAGGACCTTGCGGTTCCTGCCCCGAGGGCGACCGCCGATCTCGGCGAGTTCTCCGCCGGAGCCGGCGACAGCCGCGAACGGCCGCCCCGGAACATGAAGAAAGCCCCGGCCGAAGCCGGGGCTTTCCCAGAAATCAACCAGCTCAGAGCGCGTTGACGCGCTTCGCCAGCGCCGACTTCTTGTTGGCGGCCTGGTTGGCGTGGATGACGCCCTTCGAGACGGCCTTGTCCAGCTTCTGGGCGGCGTCGCGCTGCAGCTCGGCGGCCTTGGCCTTGTCGCCGGCCTCGGCGGCCTCGCGGACCTTGCGGATCGCGGTCTTCACCGAGGACCGGATCGCCTGGTTGCGCTGACGCGCCTTCTCGTTCGTCGTGATGCGCTTGATCTGCGACTTGATGTTGGCCATAGGGCAACTCCTGTTTCACTCGGTGAGATTCGCCGCCGCGCTGAATTGGCCCCACTCGCGAAGAGCGGGCTTCCTCCATGACGGAATGCCGCACGGGCAGCGAGCGACAACTCTAACAGCCCAGCTCGGACGGCCCGCGACCGCGTCCGGCGAACACCGATCACCAGGGGTACGGTCGACAACGGTAGTGCCTAGGGTTCCGTCGCCGGTCCGCGCACCTCGCTCTCCACAACCAGGACCGGCGGGTCTGGTCCGAGCGGCACCATCGGCGGGTCCGGGTGGCCTGCCGTTCATCTGACGGGGCAAAAGCCTGGAGGACCCGGTTTTCGCGCGTGCGAAAACCCGTAAGGGGTCCCATGAACACCACCGCGCTGTCCTTCGTCCTCGTCGCCGCCGTCGTGCACGCCGCGTGGAACCTCGCCGCGAAGCGCATCTCCTCCGGGGGCACGCAGTTCGTCTGGCTCTACTACACGGTTTCCGCCGTCGTCCTGCTGCCCGTGACGGTCGTGCTGCTGGTCGTCGAGCCGGAACGTCCACAGTGGAGCTGGCTGCTGGCCGCCGCGGGCACGTCGGTGCTGCACGTCGCCTACGGCGTCGTCCTGCAGCGCGGGTACCGCGTCGGCGACCTCTCCGTCGTCTACCCCGTCGCGCGGGGCACCGGGCCGCTGCTGTCGGTGCTGGCGGCCGTCCTGGTGCTCGGCGAACGACCCGGTTGGCTGGGGCTGCTCGGCGCGTTCCTGGTGATCACCGGGGTGCTGGTGATCAGCACCGGCCGCACCGGCGCCGCGCACGACCCGGCCGCCGCGAAGGCACGGCGCGCGGGCATCTTCTACGGCCTCCTGACCGGCGCCACGATCGCCGGCTACACGCTCTGGGACGCGAACTCGGTGACCGGCATCGGCATGCCGCCGGTCGTCTACTTCGGCCTCGGGTCGGTGCTCCAGAGCGTCCTGCTCGTGCCCGGCGCGCTGGCCGGCCGCGACGAGGTGGCCCGGATCTGGCGCGAGCAGCGTCGTGAGGTGCTGATCGTCGCGCTGCTGTCGCCGCTGGCCTACATCCTCGTGCTGTTCGCCCTCACGATGGCGCCGGTCAGCCTGGTCGCGCCCGCCCGGGAGCTGAGCATCGTGCTCGGCGGGCTGGCCGCCTGGCTGGTGCTGGGCGAACGCGACGCCGTCCGGCGGCTGGCCGGCTCGGTGATCGTGCTGTCCGGAATCGCCGCGATTGCGGCCGCCTGAGCGCGTCCGGTAGGGATGGTCGGATGGAAGTCCTGAAGAGCCGGCTGCTGATCCGCCCGCGCGACGTCGGCGCCGCCACGGCGTTCTACCGCGACACCCTCGGCCTGGCCGTGGAGCGTGAGTTCCCCGGCGGCACCGTGTTCTTCCTCGGGCACGGCTCCCTGGAGGTCTCCGGCGCGGGGGAGACGGGCTCGTCGCCTGACCTGGTGCTCTGGCTGCAGGTCCGGGACCTGGCCGGCGTCATGGCCGAGCTGAAGGCGAAGGGCCTGGAGCCGGTGCGGGACGCCCAGCGCGAGCCCTGGGGCCTCGACGAGGCCTGGATCGCCGACCCGGACGGCACGCGCATCGTGCTGGTCGAGGTGCCCGAGGGCCACCCGATCCGCACGGACACCCGCTAGGCGGGCTTGACGGCGCGCAGCTGCGCGGCCAGCGCGGCGAAGCCGGGCGGGTCCCAGGTCCAGGTCTGCAGGTCGGCGAAGCCCGCGGCGGCGGCTTCGTCGGCCAGGACGTGCCTGCTCACGGGCAGCCACTTCTCGTGCGCGGACAGCAGCAGCCGCCCGCCGGGGCGCAGCACCCGGACCAGCTCGGCGAACCCGGCCGCGCGGTCGTCCCAGAGCATGACGTTGTTCACGGTCAGGACCACGTCGACGGACCCGTCGGGCTCGCCGGTGTGCGCCGCCGACCCCTCACGCAGCTCGACGCGGTCGCCGCAGCGCTCCTGGCAGAGCCCGAGCATCTCGGGCGAGGGGTCGACGCCGATGGTGCGCCCGGCCAGCCGCGCGGCGGCGTCCAGGCCGACGCCGGGGCCGGGCCCGACGACCAGGACGGTCTCGTCCGGCTCGATCTTCGCCAGGTCGACGACGCGGTGTTCGGTGGCGGCGTTGCCGCGCGCCATCACCCAGCCGCCGAGGCGGCCGAGGGGTCCGGAGGGGTGACCGAAGGCACGGTCGAGGACGCGGCCGAAGCCACCTGGATCCGGCTGGGGAGGGGGTGCCGGCTGGTGCGAAGTGCTCATACTTCGAGGGCACCACGGATCAGATCGGCTCGCATCGGGGATGACCCCCACCCGCACCCGGAGCGCCGTGGGAGCATAGAGGTGGCCATCCCCGACTTTCCGAGGACTCATTCGAGTGACAGCGCTCAACAAGTTCGCCGACACGACCTTCACGCCTCCGGAGCTCATCCGGAACTTCTGCATCATCGCGCACATCGACCACGGCAAGTCCACCCTGGCCGATCGCATGCTGCAGCTCACCGGCGTCGTGGAAGAGCGGGCCATGCGCGCTCAGTACCTCGACCGGATGGACATCGAACGCGAGCGCGGGATCACGATCAAGGCGCAGAACGTGCGCCTGCCCTGGCAGGTCGAGGGCAAGGACCACGTCCTGCACATGATCGACACCCCGGGCCACGTGGACTTCACCTACGAGGTGTCCCGGGCGCTGGAGGCGTGCGAAGGCGCGATCCTGCTGGTCGACGCGGCGCAGGGGATCGAGGCCCAGACGCTGGCCAACCTGTACCTCGCCCTCGAGAACAACCTCCAGATCATCCCGGTGCTCAACAAGATCGACCTGCCCTCGGCCGACCCCGACAAGTACGCGGGTGAGCTGGCCCACATCATCGGCTGCGAGCCGGACGACGTGCTGCGGGTCTCGGCCAAGACCGGCATCGGCGTCGGCGCGCTGCTCGACGAGGTCGTGAAGTCGGTCCCGGCGCCGGAGGGCGACGCCGACGCGCCGGCCCGCGCGATGATCTTCGACTCGGTGTACGACACCTACCGCGGCGTCGTCACCTACATCCGGGTCGTCGACGGCAAGATCACGCCGCGCGAGCGCATCAAGATGATGTCCACCGGCGCCACGCACGAGCTCCTCGAGGTCGGGATCATCTCGCCGGAGCCCAAGCCCAGCAAGGGGCTCGGCGTCGGCGAGGTGGGCTACCTGATCACCGGCGTGAAGGACGTCCGGCAGTCGAAGGTCGGCGACACCGTGACGTCGGAGCGCAACGGCGCCAAGGACGCGCTGGCGGGCTACCGCGAACCGAAGCCGATGGTCTACTCCGGACTGTATCCGGTGGACGGTTCGGACTACCCCGAGCTGCGCGAGGCCCTGGACAAGCTGCAACTCAACGACGCCGCGCTCGACTACGAGCCGGAGACGTCGGTGGCGCTGGGCTTCGGCTTCCGCTGCGGCTTCCTCGGCCTGCTGCACCTGGAGATCACGCGCGACCGGCTCGAGCGCGAATTCGGCCTCGACTTGATCTCCACCGCGCCCAACGTGGTCTACGACGTCGTCTTGGACGACGGCAAGGAAATCCACGTCACCAACCCGTCGGACTGGCCCACCGGCAGCAAGATCGACAAGGTGCTGGAGCCGCTCAGCAAGGTCAGCGTCCTGGCGCCGTCGGAGTTCATCGGCACGATCATGGAGCTGTGCCAGAACAAGCGCGGCCAGCTGCTCGGCATGGACTACCTGTCCGAGGACCGGGTCGAGCTGCGCTACAACATGCCGCTGGGCGAAATCATCTTCGACTTCTTCGACACGCTGAAGTCGCGTACGCGCGGCTATGCGTCGCTGGACTACGAAGAGGCCGGCACGCAGGCGGCGGACCTGGTCAAGGTGGACATCCTGCTGCAGGGCGAGGGCGTGGACGCGTTCTCCGCGATCGTGCACAAGGACGACGCCTACAACTACGGCAACCGCATGGTGAACCGGCTTCGCGAACTGATCCCGCGGCAGAACTTCGAGGTACCGATCCAGGCGGCCATCGGCGCGCGGATCATCGCCCGCGAAACGATCCGCGCGATCCGCAAGGACGTGCTGGCGAAGTGTTACGGCGGTGACATTTCGCGGAAGCGCAAGCTGCTGGAGAAGCAGAAGGAAGGCAAGAAGCGGATGAAGACCGTCGGCCGGGTCGAGGTCCCGCAGGAGGCCTTCGTCGCCGCACTGTCCACTGAGGACTCGGGCAAGAACAAGAAGTAAAGTGTTCCACTGATGTGACAGCGGCGCCCATATTCACGCCACCGCGTGAATATAGGCGCCGAACCCGTGTTCGATCTGGTTTCTGTCGGTGCTCTCTGGTTTCCTCTGGTGCGAAGAGCGAAAGGAGAGCACCATGACGGTCATGGCAGACATCGAGCTTCCCACCGATTCGGGCCCGCTGACGGTGCGCGACCTCGAGGGGATGCCTGACGATGGCCGACGTTACGAACTCATCGACGGGGTGCTCATCGTGAGCCCCGCGCCCGGTCGAAGACACCAGAAGATCGTGATGAAACTCGCGAGAGCCCTCGAGGACGCGTGCCCGGCAGAGTACGACGTACTCGTCGCGCCGTTCGCAGTGCACTCGGGGGACAAGATCGAGCTTCAGCCGGACGTCCTGGCCGGCTTGGACGAGGACTTCACGGACAAGGATCTCCCGGCGCCCCCGGTGCTGGCGGTCGAAGTGCTGTCGCCTAGCACGGCGATCTACGACCTGAACCTCAAGAAGGCGGCCTACGAGCGGCTTGGGACGGGCAGCTACTGGGTGATCGACCCGGAGGAGCCTGCGCTCACGATGTTCGAACTCGACGAGGACGGCTGCTACCAGCAGGTGGCCAAGGCCGCAGGCGACGAGGTCCTCGAGGTCGAGCGGCCGTTCCCGGTGCGGATCGTGCCGCGGGAGCTGCTGGGCCGGCTCCGCTGACCGTGGTCACCGGATGCGGGGCGTGCCACGGAGCTGGGCGTGCAGCTGCCGGTGGCGGAGTTCCTTCCGCACCCGGTCGACCACCGCGTCGAACAACGCCGGGTCGAGGATCGCCGTCTGGTCGAACTGCCGTCGCTGAGGCGGTGCGGGCGTGAGCCGGCCGCGGGGTGCGTACCGCTGCACCGAACTCTCGACGCCTTCGCCGGTGACCAGGTCGACCCAGAGCGCGTCGCGCAGGTAGCCGTCGCCGAACCGGGCCGAACGGCGGGTCGAGACGTCGGCGATCTGCGACCACGGGATCAGCCGCGTGCTGAGCGTGCCCGCGGGCACGCGGAGGCCTTCTTCGCCGACTGTGAGGTCGCGGAGACCCGCGAAGCCGCGCTTGAGCGCGCGGGCTCGCGAGAGGCGGAAGGCCACGACGGCGAGGAGCACGGTCGCCGCGTAACCGCCGCCGATCAGCCACGGCGAGAGGCCGCGCACCAGACCGGCGGCGAGTGCCGCGCCGAAGCCGGCGTCGGCGACGAGGAGCACGCCGATCAGCACCTTGACCGGCGTGGTGACGCGGGCGGGGGACTCGGACAACGGGTCGACTCCTGGGGCCGGGCGGGTCAGGGGTTGCCGATGATCCGGTCGGCCGTCACGAACACCGCGACCCGCCGCTCTTCGGCCATCACGCGGTCGTACTCGGCCCAGTCGTCGTGGGTGCCGGTGGCGGCGACGAAGACGTCGCGCAGGAGCTTCGGCAGGCCCGCAGGATCGAAGGCGGGGTCGGGGTCGTCCGGCCCGACGAGGCGGGTGGCGCCGGTGACGGAGACCCAGTTCCAGCCGCGCCGGAAGGTCACGGTGGCGTGCCCGGCCCGCCGCAGCAGCGCGAGCTTGTGCGCCCGCCCGACGGCGACGTACGCGACGCCGGGCGCACCGGTCACCGGGTCGTCGAAGACCCCGGCGTTGACGACGGAGGAGTGCACGGTGCCGTCACCCCGCGTGGTGGCGACGGTGGCCAGGCCGTTCTCCTGCAGCGACAGCGCGCGAACCTGCTCGAGATCAACGGTCATGGCCCCAACCTAACCCGCCGGGCGAACCGCGTGGTCCGGTTTCACCGGGTGAAGTGCGGTGCTGACCGTCCGCACAGCCCGGCCGGCCCCACGCGAAGGCAGACCCGGGTAAAGGGAAGCGCCTCCCGAAGCCAGGGGCAGCGCGGCTGAGGCGCCGTGGTCCAGGTAGGCCGGACGTCTTGAATGACTCATTCCTGTCGTGGGACGAGGTGAATGGGTCATTCACGGCACCGCGGCCGCGTGACCACGGCGGCCGGCGCGCTGGAGCCGGGCCCACGTGATGGCAGGCCCGGCCGGCGACGTCAGCAGGCGCCGTTGTCCGTCCACACTCCCCACTGGCCTGTCGTTCCCGGCTCCTCGCCCTGCGTCCACCAGCCCGCCGTCCACTTGTGGCCGTTGTGCGACACCACGTTCCCGCCCGTGTACACCTGCGACGCGGTCCAGGCCGGGGCCGTGCACGTGCCCGGGTTGGTCGTCCCGCCCGTGTCCCACGCGACCTGCGAAGACCGGTAGAAGCCGATCGACTGCGCCACCCAGCGCGGGGCCTGGGCGCCCAAGCGGGTGCGGAACGTCGTCCAGTCGTGCGTCGACCAGGGCGACCAGCCCAGCTCGGCGTGCGCCGCCAACCGGGGGAATGCCAGGTAGTCGATGTCCGAGGGCGTCACCACCGTTTCCGACCACAGCGGCGACTCCACTCCGCGGACCGCGGACTCGCCCACCCCCGACAGGTACGCACCCGGGTTCCAGCCGTACGCGTCCTGGACCTCGATGTATCCCGCCCACGACAGGCCGATCGGGCTGGAGCTGTTGTACTTCATGTCCAGGTACGCCTTGTTCGCCGGCGACAGGATCACCTTGCTGCCGCGGGAAACCGCCGCCGACACGCCCGCGTCCGATGTGGACGTTCCCCAGAACTGCGGCGACGCCGAGGCCGGCAGCGTGGCCTTCGCGATGTCGTGCCAGCCCACCACGGACTTGCCCGTCGCCGCCACCAGGGGGAGCACCTTGTTCACGAACGTCACGTAGTCCGCCGCCGACGTCGATTGGGCTTCGTCGCCGCCGATGTGGAGGTACGGGCCCGGGGTCAAGGCCGCCAGCTCGCGCAGGACGTCGGCGATGAACGTGTACGTGATGTCCTTCGAGATGCACAGCGAGCTGTAGCCGACCGCCGTGTCGGTGCGCAGCGCCGGCGCCACCCCGGTGCAGTTCAGTTCCGCGTACGACGCCAGCGCCGCGTTCACGTGCCCCGGCATGTCGATCTCCGGGATGACCGTGATGTGCCGCGAAGCCGCGTAGTTCACGATGTCCGTGTACTGCGCCTTCGTGTAGTAGCCGCCCGCGCCGCCGCCGACCTGCGTGCTGCCGCCGTAGGTCGTCAGGCGGGGCCAGCTGTCGATCTGGATGCGCCAGCCCTGGTCGTCGGCCAGGTGCAGGTGCAGGGCGTTGATCTTGTACTGGGCGAGCTGGTCGAGGTACCGCTTGACCGTCGAGACCGGGTGGAAGTGCCGGGCGACGTCGAGCATCGCGCCGCGGTAGCCGAAGCGCGGGTAGTCCACGATCGTCGCGCCCGGGACGGTCCACGGGCCCGTCTGGGGAGACGGGCTTTCGATCCGGCCCGGCAGCATCTGCCGCAGCGTCTGGACGCCGGCGAAGAGCCCGTCGGCCGTCTGGGCGCGCACGGTGACCGAGGACGCCGTCGACACGAGCTGGTAGCCCTGCGCGCCGACGGAAGCGGGCGCACCGCTCAGCAGCAGCGCGATGCTGTCGGCGGGCACGGACGCCGGCGCGTCCGACACCGGCAGCGCGAAGCCGGTCGACGGCCGCAGCACGCCGGCCAGGTAGTCGCCGACCTGCTTGGCCGGCGCCGAACCGGCTTCGGTGACGATCTTCGTCGTCGAGACCAGCGGGAAGGTGACTCCGGCCGCCGGGGTCACCGAGGCCGGCACCGGCACGATCGACTGCAGGGCCGGGGTGGCCGCCGCGGCCGGCGCCAGCTGGGCGGCGGTCGTGCCGGCGCCGATCAGCGCCAGCACGGCGAGCGCGCGGCCGAGACGCCGCGCGAGGGGAGTCTTCACCGGGGACCTCCTGGCGGGAAGGGCGCGACATCGCCGTCGCACCTGCCCGGATCGTCGCATCTCTGCCGACGATGGTCTAGACCAAGGCGGGTGGTTAAGCTCGCGCCGTGCCGCGGGACTTCGAGCCGGGATCGCCGTTCGCGCTGCTTTCCGGCGGCGAGACGGCCGTCTGGTACGCGTACATGAAGGTGCACCTCCGCCTGGAGTACGAGCTGAACCGGCAGCTGCGGGCGGACAGTGGCATCTCGCTCGCCGACTACCACGTGCTGGTGGCCCTGACGAGCGAGGCCAGCGGCCGGATGCGGGTCACCGACCTCGCGATCCGCATCGGCTGGGAGCGCAGCCGGCTTTCGCACCACCTGAAGCGGATGCGCGAGCGCGGCCTGGTGGAAACCGGCGCCAGCGCCGAGGACCGCCGGGCCGTCGACGTGGTGCTGTCCGAGGCCGGCTGGGAGACGCTGCGCCAGGCCGCGCCGGACCACGTCGAGTTCGTGCGCAAGGCCTTCCTGGACGCGCTCGAGCCCGGCGAGCTGGCGCGGCTGGCGACTTCGCTCGAGCGGGTCTACGACGCGCTCGTCGAGCACGGCAGCCTGCCCCGGCCGGCGGACCACCCCTGACCCAGTTGCGTGATGTTTCACGTAATGTGGTGGTCGGTCCGCTCGAGAAAAGGGGTGCGCGATGGCGACGGTGGCCGAGCTGATGGAAGCCAACCTGCTCCGGGTCTTCAACGAACGTGACGACGATCGACGCGCGAAGGCGATCGCCGCGACCTACGCGGCCGACGTCACGTTCGCCGATCCCGAAGGGGTGGCGACCGGGCACACCGAGCTCGACGCCAAGGCCAAGGGCCTGCTGGACCAGTCGCCGGGGTTCGTCTTCTCGGCCGCCGGTCCGGTGCTGGTCAACCACGATCTGGGCCACCTGGCCTGGGCGTTCGGCCCGGAGGGCGCGCCACCGGTCGCGCGGGGGATCGATGTCGCCCTCGTCGAGGACGGGCGCATCAAGAAGCTCTACACCATGCTGCTGCCGGACTGAGGCCGTTAGGGTCGGGGTATGTTCGACGAGCTGACGTTCCCGGTCATCGCCGCCCCGATGGCGGGCGGCCCGACCACCCCCGAACTGGTCGCCGCGGTCACCGAGGCCGGCGGCTTCGGCTTCCTCTCCGCGGGCATGCTCACCCCCGCGGCGCTCGCCGCGCAGATCGAGCGCACGCGCGAGCTGACCGGCCGCGAGTTCGGCGTCAACCTCTTCGTGCCGCAGCCCGACACCGGGGCCGACATCAGCGCGCACCGCGAGCGGCTCGAGGTGTTCGCCCGCGAATACGACGTCGAGCTCGGTGAGCCGAAGTGGGACGACGACGCGTACCCCGCGAAGCTGGACGTCGTGCTCGAGAAGCGGGTTCCCGTGGTGTCGTTCACCTTCGGGCCGCCCTCGCCGTCGGACGTGCTGCGCCTCAAGGAGGCCGGCAGCGCGGTCGTCGTCACCGTGACCACCCCGGAGGCCGCGCAGCGGGCCGCGGACCTCGGCGCCGACGCGCTCGTCCTGCAGGGCTTCGAAGCGGGCGGGCACCGATCCCTGTTCACCGACGACGCGGACCGGCCCGGCGGCGGCGCGGAATACGGCGTCCTCGCGCTGCTGCGGCTCGTCGCCGCCCGCGTCGACCTGCCGCTGATCGCGGCCGGCGGCCTGGTGCACGGCGCGGACGTCGCCGCCGTGCTCGCCGCCGGAGCCGTCGCCGCCCAGCTGGGCACGGTCTTCCTGCGCGCCGACGAAGCCGGGACGTCCGAAGCCCACCGCAAGGCTCTCGCCCTCGCCGAGCGCGAGACGGCGTTCACGCGCGCCTTCAGCGGCCGCCCGGCGCGCGGGCTGGTCAACAAGTTCATGGACGCGCTGTCCGAAGGCGCGCCGGCGGCCTATCCGCAGCTGAACAGCCTCGCCGGGCCGGTGCGCAAGGCGGCGGCGAAGGCCGGCGACCCGGAAGCGATTTCACTCTGGGCGGGCCAGACCTACCCGCTCGCCTACGACGCGTCGGCCGCCGTCATCCTCGAGCGGCTGAAGGTCGAGGCGCGCGACGCGGCCGCACGCCTCGACCGCATCCGCTAGTCCGTCTTGTCGGCCTCGACGCCGGTGCCGGGCGTGCGGTTCAGCAGCGAGTGCCGCCGGCTGTAGAGGAAGTAGATGACCAGGCCGATGACGAACCAGACGGCGAACCGGAGCCAGGTCGCCGGCTGCAGGAACGTGATCAGCCAGATCGAGAACACGATGCCGATCGCGGGCACCACCGGCATGCCGGGCGTCTTGAACGTCCGGGGCAGGTCCGGCTGCTTGTAGCGCAGCACGATCACCGCGACGCAGACGACGACGAACGCGAGCAGGATGCCGATGTTCGTCAGCTCCGCGGCCTCGCCGATCGGCAGTACGCCGGCGATGATCGCCGACGCGGCCCCGAGGATCCACGTCATCCGGCTCGGCACCTGGCGCTTCGCGTTCGTCTTGCCGAACCACGACGGGAGCAGGCCGTCGCGGCTCATCGAGTAGCCGATGCGGGTGGCGCCCATCAGGAACGTGAACAGCACGGTGAGGATGCCGACGATGGCGCCGATCGCGATCACCGTGGCCAGTCCGGAGAGGCCGACCGACTTGAACGCCGTCGAGAAGCCGCTCTTCGGGTCGATCTCGGTGTACTTCTGCATCCCGGTCAGCACCAGGCAGGCCAGCACGTACAGCACCATCGAGATGGCCAGCGAGTAGAGGATGGCCTTCGGCATGTGCCGCTGCGCGTCCTTGGACTCCTCCGCGGCGGTGCTCATGGCGTCATAACCGAAGACCGCGAAGAAGACTGTCGCCGCGCCGGTCACCGCGCCGCCGAAGCCGGCCGGGGCGAACGGCGTGTAGTTGCCGGTCTTGACGTAGAAGAAGCCGACCAGGATGACCACCAGCACGATCAGGACCTTGATCCCGACCATCGCCGTCTCGAACCGGGCGGCGGCGCGGATGCCGCGGTTGAGCAGGTACGCGATCAGCAGGCACAGCAGCATGGCGAACAGGTCGACCTTGTGGCCCGGCCCGGTGCCGGGCGCGCCGAGCATCCAGGCGGGCAGGTCGAGGCCGAGCTGGCCGAGCAGGAAGCTGAAGTAGCCGGAGATGCCGATGGCCACGACCGACACGATCGCCGTGTACTCCAGCAGCAGGTCCCAGCCGATGAACCAGCCGACGACCTCGCCGAGCACCGCGTACCCGTACGTGTAGGCCGAACCGGCCTTCGGGATCAGGCCGGCGAACTCGGCGTAGGAGAACGCGGCCGCGGCGCTCGCGACGCCGGCGATGAGGAACGAGATCAGCACGGCCGGGCCGACGCCCGGGATGCCGGCCGCGTCGTCGCCGTGCGCGACACTCCCGGCGAGGGCGAAGATCCCGGCGCCGATGATGCCGCCGACACCGATGGCGGTCAGCTGCCACAGGCCGAGTGTGCGGTTGAGGCCGCCTTCGCCCTTGTCCTGGATCTGGTCGATCGGCTTGCGCCGGAAGATGCCGGAGCTGCTGCCCAGGCCTCCTGGAGCGGACATCATCGTCTCCCGAACGGTCGGTGGAGGGTCCGGGTCACGGACCCAACGCCGGAACCTACCGCCAACTCCGCGTGAAGACAGTGTGAGCCGCTCAGCCCGCCGCGGTGTCTTCGCTCACGGCCTCCGACGCCGTCGCCACGGCGCGCTTGGCCTGGGTGGTCCGGACCGCGCTCGCCGCGAAGTAGGAGAGCAGCTCCGCGATCTCCACCGGGTCGTCCAGCTGCGGGCAGTGCCCCCAGTCTTCGCGGACGAGCAGGCGGCTGTGCGGCACGAGCGTGTGCAGCTGCCGCCCGGACGCCGCGGTGACGAGCTTGTCCTTGCCGCACGCGACGACCAGCAGCGGCACCTTCACCGAGTCGAGGCGGTAGGCGTCGGCGAGCTCGGCGACGAGCTGGCGGGCCTGCTCGAGCCGGCTCTTGGTCGCGCGGTAGTCCGGGAACAGCGCGGTGAAGCGCTGCACCTGGGTCGCGTCCGCCGCGCCCGAGTTCGCGTAGAGGAGCCGCGGGACGAGCTGCTCGGCGACCTTGCGCACGAGGAAGCCCGGCACCGGGACCGGCAGGGACGAGTACAGCCGCAGCGGCAGCGGGTAGCGCGCCACGGTCCGGATCAGCCACGAGTCGACGAACCCGGGCGCGGCGATCGACACGACGCCGGAGATCGGCGACCTGCTGTTCTGGGCCGCCCGCAAGCTCATGGTGCCGCCGAGGGAGTTGCCGGCCAGCACGACCGAGCCGAGCACGGCCTGCTCGCGGACGACGGCGGCGGTGAACGCGTCGAGCTGCGGCAGCATCGGGCCGGGCCGCAGCGGCTGCGCGTCCCCGAACCCCGGCAGATCCACCGCGACCGCCGGGATCCCGGCGGCCGCGAGCTGCTCCAGGGCGGGGCGCCACGTGTCGGCGCTGTCGCAGTAACCGTGCAGCAGCACCAGGCGCGGTGCGCTCGGCCGGACGTGGGGCGTGGCCGCGCGGCGGCGCAGAGAACGACGGGGGAGCTCCGGGTCCGGGAGGACGTCCCCGACCTCCAGGACCCGGGTGCGGACACCGGCGTAGCGCCGGAAGGAGACCCGGATCGGGTCCGGGTCACTGCTGGACCGGCCGCCCGGTCCAGCCGAGTCGGGCCGCTTCGTCGCGGTCATGACTACAGATTACCTTGCGACTATTGGGTTTTGGTCGATTTCAGGTGCTAACGACCAGATCTCGAACTGAGTACGTTGGAGATTCACCAGATGCCGGGCTGGGCGGAACGAGACGATCCGCCCAGCTCAGCGGGGTTCTAACGGGTGAAGACGATCTTGCCGGCAGTGTCGCCTTCGAGCATCGCCCGGAACCCCTTAGGGGCCTCGGCGAAGGGCAGTTCGGCGCCGATCTGCGGCCGCACCCCGGTCAGATCGAGGTAGGCGAGCAGATCCGCGAGCTCGTCGCGGGTGCCCATGGTCGACCCGGCGACGCGCAGCTGGAGGAAGAAGACGCGCTGCAGCTCCGCGTTCGCGTCCGGGCCGCTGGTCGAGCCGGAGACCACGATGATCCCGCCCGGCTTGAGCGATTTGACCGAATGCGACCAGGTCGCCTTGCCGACGGTCTCGAACACGGCGTCGACGCGCTCGGGCAGCCGTGCGCCCGACTCGAACGTCTGGTGCGCGCCGAGGCTCGAGGCGAGCGCGCGCTTCTCCTCGGTGCGGCCGGTCACCCAGACCCGGAACCCGGCCGCACGGCCGAGCTGCACCAGCGCCGTCGAGACGCCGCCGGAGGCGCCCTGCACGAGCATCGTCTGGCCGGGCCGCAGCCCCGACTTCACGAAGAGCATCCGGTAGGCGGTCAGCCAGGCCGTGCCCATGGTCGCGGCCTCGGCGAAGCTGAGCGCGGCGGGCTTCGGGACGACGTTGCGGGCCGGCACGACGACCTGGTCGGCGAAGGTGCCCTGGTGCTTCTCGGTGAGCAGCGTCCGCTTCGGGTCGAGGGTGTCGTCACCCTGCCAGCCCGGCGCGTTGATCACGGAGTGGAGCACGACCTCGGAGCCGTCGTCGAGGGTCCCGGCACCGTCGCAGCCGAGGATCATCGGGAACTGGTCGGGCTTGATCCCGACCCCGCGCAGCGTCCAGAGGTCGTGCATGTTGAGGCTGGCCGCCTTGACGTGCACGCGGACCCAGCCGTCCGGCACGTCGGGTTCGGGTCGCTCGCCGACGACGAGCGAGTCCAGGGGGCTGTCGGCGTTGGGTTCCTGCGCGTACACGGCGAACATGCTTGGCAACGTACCGCCCCTGAGGCGCGGGGGCAGCGGAGCGCGCGTAGGCTCACACCGTGTTCAACGGGCTTGCCGACTGGTGGGACGGGGTTGAGCTCTGGCTCGCCCAGGCCTGGTTCCCGGTCCAGTTCGTGCTGGTCATGGTGGTCGTCGTGCCGCTGTGCCTGGCCGCCGCGTGGGTGCTCGACAAGCTCGTCGGGCTGTTCGCCCGCAGGCTTGCTCCGGGGCGTGACGACGACCGCTCCGACACCCCGTCCTAGGCTGGCGCACCATGTTCAACCGTAGGCGGATCACCGCCGCCCTGATCGGCCTCCTCGTCCTGGTGCTGGGAGGCTGGCTGGTCAAGGACGCCGTCGGCGGCGACTCGCCCGCGTCCCCCACCTCGAGCAGCTCGGCGAGCGCGCCCCCGAAGGGCTCCGCGGCCGTCCCCGGCACGGACTCCGGGCTGCCGGTCAAGGCGCTGTCGACCTTGCCGCCGCAGGCCGGCGACACGTGGAAGCTGATCGAAAAGGGCGGCCCGTACCCGTACCCGCGCAACGACGACGTCGTGTTCGAGAACCGCGAAAAGCGGTTGCCCGGCAAGAAGTCCGGCTACTACCACGAGTACACCGTGAAGACCCCGGGCAGCGCCGACCGCGGCGCACGGCGGCTCATCACGGGGCAGGCGCACGAGCTGTACTACACCGGCGACCACTACGGGTCGTTCGTCGTCGTGGACCCGGCCCGATGAGCGCCTCGGAGCAGGTGAAGGCCGCCGCGGAGGCGGCTTTCGCGAGGGGTGCGTACCCGCACCTGGTGAACTCGCACCCGACCGTGGACAAGGCCGGCACGCTCAGCGCGTTCGCCGAGGCACTGTCCTTTCCGGACTACTTCGGCCACAACCTCGACGCGCTGTACGACTGCCTGACCGACCTGTCGTGGCTGCCGCCGGGCGAGCACGTGCTGATCTGGCCGGGGTCGGAGGCGTTGCGCAAGGCCGAGCCCAAGACGTACCTGGCGATCCGCAGCGTCCTCTCGGACGCGCAGCGCGCGCTCGGGCCGAGCGGCCGCAGCGCCGGCTCGTGGCGGCTCACGGTCGTGCTGCCGGACGCCTGAGCGGCGTCCCCGCGCGCTTGACCGTGCGGATGACCGGCGCGCTCTCGAGGGTCTGCACGCCGCGGATCCCGGCGACGCGCTCGGTGAGGTAGCGGTAGAGATCGCGGCCGTCGCGGCAGTTCACCATTGCCGTCAGGTTCGTGGTGCCGGTGGTGGCCACGGCGAACGACGTCTCCGGGTGGCTTGCGAGCGCCGCGCCCGCCTCGGCCAGGTTCACCGGCGACACCGTCAGCCACAGCCGCGTTTCGGAGCGGAAGCCCAGGCGGGCCGGAGAGACGTCGAGGTGGTAGGTCAGCGTGCCGTGCCGCCGCAGCACGTCCATCCGGCGCCGCACGGTCGAGTCGGACCAGCCGGTCGCCGCCGCCAGCGCCGTGTACCCCGCGCGCCCGTCGTGCGCGAGGGCGTCGAGGAGAGCCTGGTCGCCGGCCTCCGGGGCGATGCCGGGGCCTTCGGGCGGCGGCGGGCGCAGCCGCGCGACCTGCTCGGGGGACAGGCAGTGCAGCCCGCTCCAGCCGTCCGGGAGCGCGAACGTGTGCAGCAGTTCGTGCGCGGAGACGGCGGTGACCCGGTTGGCGCGCGGCAGCTTGCGCAGCAGGAGGTCGTCGCGCCCGGCCGTGTCCGGGGCGTGGACGGTGCAGGAGATCTCGGTGCCGCCGGAAAGCAGGTGCACCCATGAGGCGTCGGGCCGATCGGCGAGCGCGTCCGCCACGGCGGCTCCGGCGTCCGGCGTCGTGCGCAGTCTGAGGGTCCACGTCGTGTAGCCGGCGTCGCCGCCGCTGACCGCGCCGGTGACGCGGAGGACGCCCGCGGTCCGCAGCCGCCGGTAGCGCCGGGCGACGGTGTTCTCCGAGACGCCGAGGACCTGGCCGAGCGTGCGCATGGAGGCGCGGCCGTCGACCTGCAGGGCGTGGACGAGCCCGCGGTCGACGTCGTCGAGCGTGACGGTTTCCATGCCTTGAAGCTAGTGGATGACGGTATCCGGCGGTTTTGTCGACTTCTCTGGTGGCCATCGACGCGGCAACCGCACTCTTCGGAGCACACGAAGGGAGTTTCGATGCGCAAGTGGTGGCCGCTGATCGCGGTCTGTCTGGGTTCTTTCCTGTTCCTGCTGGACACCACCGTCGTGACGGTGGCGCTGCCCAGGATCGGTGCCGGCCTGGGAGCGTCGGTCGGGCAGTTGCAGTGGGTGCCCGACATCTACACCCTCGTCTTGGCGGTGCTGATGCTGGCGGCGGGTTCGCTCGCCGACCGGTGGGGACGGCGGCGGGTGTTCCTCGCCGGGCTGGCGGTGTTCGGCCTGGCGTCGCTGGCCTGCGGTTTTTCCTCGGACATCGGGATGCTGATCGCGGCGCGCGGGGCGCAGGCGGTCGGTGGCTCGGCGCTGGCGGTGACCGGGTTCGCCATCCTGGCCGTGTCGTACGAAGGGCGCTCGCGGGCGACCGCAATCAGCGTGTTCTTCGCGGTGAACGGGCTCGGCGCTGCCGCGGGTCCGGTGGTGGGCGGCGTGCTGACCGAGTACTTCGGTTGGGCGGCGATCTTCTTCGTCAACGTGCCGTTGGCGTTGGCGACGGGCGTGTTCGCGCTGGTGGCGGTGCGGCCGGACACTCCCGCGCGCCGGGGTCGGTTCGACGTCGCGGGTGCGGTGTGGTTCGCGGTCGGCGCGGCGAGCCTGGTGCACGGGCTGACCCTGGGCGGTTCAGGACGGTGGACGTCGCCGATGACGGTGGGGGCGCTGGTCGTTTCGGTGGTTGCGTTCGCCGCATTCGGTTTCGTCGAGCGGCGCCCGGAGCCGTTGCTGGACCTGCGGTTGTTCCGCGACGGCGGGTTCACGACACTGGTGGCGTGCGCGGCGGCGTCGACGCTGACCTTCGCGGCGCTGGTCTACGTGTCCTTGTGGCTGCAGACGGATCGCGCGCTCGGTCCGCTGGCGGCAGGACTCGAGCTGGCGCCACTGGCCGTGGCGTCGTTCTTGACTTCGACGTTCTCGGGTCGCATCCTGCCTCGGTTCCCGCCGCGGGTCCTGCTGGGCGCCGGTGTGCTGCTGGGTGCGGCGGGGTGCTTGCTGCAGCTGGGTTTCACGGTGACCGGCGGCCTCGCGGTGACGGGCATCGGCGTGGGGATCGCGGGGCCGGCGACGGGATCGGCGATCGCTGCCGCGGCGCCGCCCGAGCGGGCGGGGATGGCCGCGGGAATCCTGACGACGACCCGGCAGTTCGGGCAGACGCTCGGGGTCGCGGTGCTCGGGATCGCTTACCAGGCTGGGGGTTTGAAGCCGGTGTACGTGGTGGCCGCGGTGTGCGGCGGAGTGACGGGCCTGCTTGCGCTGGTTCCGGGCAAGCAGGCCCGCGTCCCGGCTTGACGCCACCTTGGTGCTCCACCGATGCCCCCACCGCCACCCTCAACGGAAAGGCTTCGGGCCGCAGTGTTGATTCAACGCAACCAAGGCCACCTTGGGGCGCTTCAGTCCTGGGGCACCCAGCTCGGCTTGCGCTTCTGGGCGAAGGCCAGAATCCCCTCCTGGCCTTCCTCGCTCGCGAAGAACTTGGCCGACAGCCCGAGCATCTCCTCGAACCCTTCCGACGGCGTCGCCGGGCGGGGGCGGCTCAGCAGGGCCTTCGTCTCGGCCAGCGCCGTCGGTCCGCCCGCCGCCAGCGCCTTCACGAAGCGGGCCACCTCCGCGTCCAGCTCGGCCGCCGGTACCGCCGAGTTCAGCAGGCCGATCTCCACCGCGCGGCGTGCGTCGAACGTGTCGCCCGTCAGGAACAGTTCGTGCGCCGCCCGGGGGTTCAGCCGCGGGAGGACCGTCAACGAGATCACCGCCGGGACCACGCCGATGCGGACCTCCGAGAACGCGAACGTCGCTTCCGGCACCGCCACCGCGATGTCGCACGCCGCCACCATGCCGATGCCGCCGGCGCGGGCGGGGCCGGCCAGGCGGGCGACCACCGGCTTCGGGCTGGTCCACAGCTGCTCGAGGATCTTCGGGAACTCGTTCACGCCCCGGTCGCCCGCGCCGGCGCCGCGGGCCTCCTTGAGGTCCATCCCCGCGCAGAACACCGGGCCCGTGTGGGTCAGCACGATCACGCGGACGGCGTCGTCCGAAGCGGCCTTCTCCAGCGAGGACGACAGCTCGCGGCGCAGCTGCGCCGACAGCGCGTTGCGGTTGTGCGGGGAGTCCAGGGTGATCGTGGCGGTGCCGCCCACCACGTCGTAGTGCACCAGTTCGTCAGCCATGACCGACACCTTCGCACACTCCCCGCGCGCCACCGGTGTTACGCCGGGCACAGCCAGTCGGGCTCGCCTTCGCGGGCCTCGACGGTGGCCGCGTCCGGGGCCGGGAAGTGCTGCTTCAGCGTGAACGCCTCGGGCGTCGGCCCGTGGCCGCGCAGGTGCTTGATCTTCTCTTCGGCGTCGGCGGGCGTGGGCCGGTACCCGGCGGGCACCCACCAGAGCGCGGTCATCACGTCCTTCACGCGGTGGAACCACTCGCGGCGGCGCTTGAGGATCGCGAGGTGCTCACCGGAGAACGTGAAGGCGGCCAAGGTGTCCACCGACGTCCAGACGGACATGTTGATCAGGAGGCCGGACGTGCCGCGCACGTCCCATTCGAAGGCACGGATCGAGAGCGCGTTGTCGTCCTCGGTCTGCAAGCGCCAGACGAAGCCGGGCGCGGCGTCGGCGAGGGCGTTGACGGGCTCGAGCGCGTCGACGAAACCTTTGAAGGACGGGTCGTCGATCGGTGCTTTCATCCGGGCGATGTTGACTTCTGCGAGTTCGTACCCCATGCGGCCACCCTACGGGCGGAGCCCCGCCCGCAGGGTGGCTCGCGGTCAGCCGATCGTCGTCGTGGTGAAGACCGGGCTGGGGTTGGGGAAGCAGGCGGTCGGGGCGGTGATGTCCCCGATGATGGTGCCCGCCACGGCCTTGAAGGTCAGGCCGGGATCGCTGTAGCTGGTGCCGGACAGCTTGGTCTCGATCGTGCCCGACTGGCCGGCGGTCAGGTGCGCCGTGATGGTCGGCAGCTCGAACGTGGCGCCGCCGGCGATCGGGCCGGGGAAGCTCAGGGTCGCGACGCCGTTCGCGACCGCGATCGTCGGCGCGGTGTCGCCGAGGCCGGAGCCGCCCGCGAGGTCGGCGCCGACGTAGGTGGAGTTCGCCGGGATCGGGAACTTCAGCGCGAACGTGTTGATGTTCTTGACGGTGTTCCCGCTGACCTCGCCCGGCACCTCGTTCGGCGCCGGGTCGATGACGACGTCGAAGGCGCCGCCGGGCGCGACCGTGGCGGGCGCGGTGACGTCGGCGTCCTGGTTGAGCGACACCTGCTGCGGCCCGATGATCGGCGCGTCGGCCTGGCAGTCGAAGGCGATGGTGGTGGCCGCCGAAGCCGGGGCGGCGAGGGCGATCGGAAGGGCTGCGGCCGCGGTCAGGGCAGCCAGCCGGGAAAAGTGAAGCGCTTTCATCTGTATCCACCTACCTGCGGTTTTGGAGGAGAGGAAAGAGAGCCGCGCAGCGCTTAGATAGTTACCGGCAAGTTAACTAGCACGTCAAGGATTTACCGTTCCCATGCGCGCAGCGTCACCAGAATGTGAATGAAACTCATCTTTTAGCGGTGGTGTGATCGCCCGCGCTACGGAGAGTGTCTCAGCCCACGGGACGCTGCACTGGCGCAGGAGGCCGAACGTCAGAACGAACCGGTGGGCGCGCAGCAGTCCGGGCGCTGTTGTCGCGGCCGGGGGCCCGCTCGACCGCTCGAACGCCGGGTTGTGGACCGCGCGTTCGGTGAACTCCTTCGCCCAGGGGGCGCTCGAGCGCTCCACCGAAGTCTCGCGCAGGTGGCCGGGCGAGCCGCAGCCGGTGGTTCCGGCGGCGGGCGGCGGAACGGAGTAGGTGAGGGCGGGCACGAACTCGGCGTCGATCGGGGTGCCCTCGCGGCGACTGGTCTCGTAGTAGTCGAGCGCGGTCCGGAGGCGGCCGTCGTCGTCGGACCAGCCGAGCTTGCGCGCCGCGACGTCGACGGCGCGGAGGAGGTCCGGCAGGTCACCGTCGAACCCGGCCTGGCGGGAGTAGTTCGTCTCGCACGTGATCGTCCCGGGATCCGGGGAACCGAACGAGGTCGGGTGGTCGGCTTCGCACACTTCGCGGACGCGGGCTTCGGTCCACTGGCCGCCCGGGAGCTCGTGGCCCAGCTGTGCGAGCGGGGTCGCGGCCCACCGGTCGTCGATCTCGCGGTTCGCCCGCGCGGCCGCGGACTGCGCGGCGGCCTCGTACTCGGCCGGCGTGTACGACGGCCCGCATACCGTTGCCGCGCTCGCACACACGACGAAACCGCCGCACCGAAGACGAAACGCCCCCACGCCATGGGTTCAGCATGGCACGGACCGCCGGGCTAGGCGTACTGGCGGAGCAGCCCGCTCACCGCGGTGGCGTACCGGCTGATGACGACGTCGGCGACGCGGGGATCGTCGGCCAGTGGCGCCGCGACGAAGGCGCGGGGATCGGCCTCACGCGCCAGCCGCTCGATGCGGTCCGGCAGCAACCCCGGCGCGAGGAACCACGACGCCACGACCAGGTGCCGCGCGCCCCGCGAGCGCAACCGGGCCGCGGCCGCGGGGATGTCCGGCTGGGTCGCGGACGCGAACGCTTCACTCACCGGGACACCCAGCCGCTCTTCCCAGCGGGCGGCGAGAGAGGCGACGACAGCGTTCGCCGAAGCGTTGGACGAGCCGACCGCGCTCAGAAGCACGCCCGTTCCGCCCCGGCGAGGCGCGGCCGCCAGCCGGTCGAGCGCCACCGCCTCCAGACCCGGGTCCGCGCCCAGGACGTCCGACACCTCCACGCGGAAGCCCGAGCACGAATCCGTCACCGAGCCGACCAGCGCCGGCAGGTCGACCCGGGCGTGGAACGCGCTCCCGAGCAGCAACGGCACCACGACCGCCGTCCGGTGGCCGGCCTCGTACAACGATCGCAGTACATCGGTCACGTTCGGCGAAGAGAGGTCCAGAAAGGACTCGTGCACCGAGAGTCCCGGCGCCTGGGCGCGCACGACGTCGACGAGCGCCCGCACGGTCGCGGCCGAGCGGGGGTCACGACTGCCGTGCGCGACGGCGACCAGGGGCGGCGTCACGAGAAGCGCTCACCCACCAGGCCCGCGGCGAGGGTGTCGCCGTCCTTCGGGTCGATGACCAGGAACGCGCCGGTGCGCGGGCTGACGCCGTAGTCGTCGACGCCCAGCTCTTCGGCCAGGGTCAAGGTGACCAGCCCGATGTCGTTGAGCTCCAACGAGGGCGGCGAGGCCACACTGGACAGCTTCTGCTCGTCGAACCGCGCGTGGAGCTCGCCGACGAGCGCCTGCACCGTGCGGGCGCCGTGCTTGACGAGCACGCGCGCGCCCGGCTTGAGCGGCTTCGACGACAGCCAGCACAGCGTGCCGGTGATCTCGTCGGTGATCCGCGGCGGCGCGTCCGCGGCGGCGATGAGGTCACCGCGGGAGATGTCGATGTCGTCGGCGAGCAGCAGTGTCACCGAAGTCCCGGAGCCGGCTTCTTCGAGGGGCCCGTCGGCGGTGTCGATGCGCTCGACGCGGCTGCGGATACCTTGGGGCAGCACGACGATCTCGTCACCCGCGCGGACCGTGCCCGCGGCGATCTGGCCGGCGTAACCGCGGTAGTCCGGGTACTCCGGCGTGCGCGGCCGGATCACGTACTGCACCGGGAACCGCAGCGCCTGGTCGTGCGGGTCGGGCGCGACCGGCACGTCCTCGAGGTGTTCCAGCAGGCTGGGGCCGCTGTACCACGGCGTGCGCGAAGAGCGCGTCGCGACGTTGTCGCCCTCCAGCGCCGAAACCGGGATCGCGAGCACCGAACCCCGTGCGTAGCCGAGGGATTCCGCGTGCGCGGCGAACTCTTCGGCGATCACCGTGAACGTCGCCTCGTCGTAGCCGACCAGGTCGATCTTGTTCACCGCGAGCACCAGCTGCGGCACGCCGAGCAGGGCCAGCACGGCCGCGTGCCGCCGGGTCTGCTCGATGACGCCCTTGCGCGCGTCGACCAGCAGCACGGCCAGCTGCGCGGTGGACGCGCCGGTCACCGTGTTGCGCGTGTACTGCACGTGCCCCGGGGTGTCCGCCAGCACGAACGACCGCTTCGGCGTCGCGAAGTACCGGTACGCGACGTCGATGGTGATGCCCTGCTCGCGTTCCGAGCGCAGGCCGTCGACGAGGAGCGACAAGTCCGGTGTGGACAGTCCCTTGTCGACGGACGCGCGCGTGACGGCGTCGAGCTGGTCGGCGAGCACCGACTTCGTGTCGTAGAGCAGGCGCCCGACGAGGGTGGACTTCCCGTCGTCCACGCTCCCGGCGGTGGCCAGGCGAAGCAGCGAACTCATCAGAAGTACCCCTCACGCTTGCGGTCTTCCATGGCCGCCTCGGACATCCGGTCGTCGGCGCGGGTGGCGCCGCGTTCGGTGAGCCGTGACGCCGACACCTCGGCGATGACGTCTTCGACGGTGGTCGCGGTGGACTCGATCGCCCCGGTGCACGAGCCGTCGCCGACGGTCCGGTAGCGGACGGTCAGCTCGCGGACCTCTTCACCGGGGCGCGGGCCGCCCCACGGGCCTTCGGCGAGCCACATCCCGTCGCGCAGGTACACCTCGCGCTGGTGCGCGTAGTAGATCGACGGCAGCTCGACCTTCTCGCGGGCGATGTAGTTCCAGACGTCGGCCTCGGTCCAGTTGGACAGCGGGAAGACGCGGACCTGCTCGCCCGGGCGGTGCCGGCCGTTGTAGAGGTTCCACAGCTCGGGGCGCTGGCGCCGCGGCTCCCACTGGCCGAAGGAGTTGCGGAGGCTGAAGATCCGCTCCTTCGCCCGGGCGCGCTCCTCGTCGCGGCGCCCGCCGCCGAACACGGCGTCGAACTTGTTCTCCGCGATGGTGTCGAGCAACGGCGTGGTCTGCAGCGGGTTGCGCATCCCGTCGGCGCGCTCTTCGAGGCGCCCGTCGTCGATCCAGTCCTGGACCTTCGCCACGACCAGGCGCAGGCCGTGGCGCTCGACGACGCGGTCGCGGAACTCGATGACCTCGTCGAAGTTGTGCCCGGTGTCGACGTGCAGCAGCGGGAACGGCACCGGCGCGGGCCAGAACGCCTTGATCGCCAGGTGCAGCAGCAGGGTCGAGTCCTTGCCGCCGGAGAAGAGGATCACCGGCCGGTCGAACTCGCCCGCCACTTCGCGGAAGATGTGGATGGCTTCGGACTCGAGCGCGGCCAGGTTGTCCTGGGCGGCGTCGGTCGCGGGCTCCAAGGTCGTCATGCGTCCCTTCCTCAGCCGTGCAGTCCGCACTCGGTCTTCGACTGACCCGCCCACCGGCCGCTGCGCGGGTCCTGGCCGGGCTCTACGCGAGCTGTGCAGGGCGCGCAGCCGATCGAGAGGTAACCGATCGAGACCAGCGGGTTCTCCAGGATCCCGTGCTCGGCGATGTAGGCCTTGAACTCGTCGTCGGTCCACGGCGCGATCGGGTTGACCTTCACCAGGCCGTTGCGGTCGTCCCAGGTGACGATCGGGGTGTTCGCCCGCGTCGGCGCGTCCACGCGGCGGACGCCGGTGACCCACGCCGAGTAGTGGGAGAGGGTCTTGCGCAGCGGCACGACCTTGCGCAGGTTGCAGCACAGCGTCGGGTCGCGGTCGTGCAGCTTCTCGCCGTACTCCGCGTCCTGCTCGGCGACGCTCTGCTCGGACTGGGCGTTCACGATCTTCACGCCGGGGTAGACGGCCTCGACCGCGTCGCGCGTACCGATCGTTTCCGGGAAGTGGTAACCGGTCTCCAGGAAGAGAACGTCCACATCGGACTTCACCTTCGTGGCGAGGTCGATCAGCACGGCGTCCTGCATGTTGGACGCGACGATGAAGTCGTCGCCGAACGTTTCGGCGGTCCAGCGCAATGCTTCTTCCGCGCTGGCGTCGGCGAGCTCTTTCGACGCGCGCTCGGCGAGGGTCTTGTAGTCGGCAGTGGCGGTCATCGGGACACCTCCGGAAGGGACAGTCCGAGGAACTTGACCGAGAAAACCCGGCGACAAGCCGAACACAGCCAGCTGCCGTTCTCTTCCGGCCGCAGGTCCTCGTCGCCGCAATAAGGGCAGTAGTACGGCACCGCGCGTTCGGTGGAGGTCACTGGAGGGCGCTTTCCTCGGCGCGCCCGGCCCACTGCGCGAACCGCTCGCCGGGTTCACGCCCGCCGACGTAGTTGCGCACGACGCGCTCGACGTATCCCGTCAGCTCCGACGCGGTCACCTTGTGGCCGCGCAGCTTCCGGCCGAACCCGGCGTCGAGGCCGAGCCCGCCGCCGAGGTGCACCTGGAAGCCTTCGACCTGGTTGCCGTCGGCGTCGGTGACGATCTGGCCCTTGAGGCCGATGTCCGCGGTCTGGATCCGCGCGCAGGAGTTGGGACAGCCGTTGAGGTGCACGGTCACCGGCGTGTCGAGGCCGTCCTGGATGTCCGCGAGGGACTTCTCCAGGTCCGCGACGAGCTGCTGCGCACGGGCCTTCGTCTCGACGATGGCGAGCTTGCAGAACTCCAGCCCGGTGCAGGCCATCACGTTGCGCCGCCACGGCGACGGCTTCGTCTCCAGGCCCAGCTCGGCCAGCTCGGCCTGGAGCGGCGCGACCTGCTCCTCCGGGACGTCCAGCACGACGAGCTTCTGCTGCGGGGTGAGCCGGACCCGGCCCGAGCCGGCCCGCTCGGCGGCCTTGGCCACGGCGACCAGCGTGCCGCCGGAGACGCGGCCGGCGATCGGCGCCGCCCCGACGTAGAACTTGCCGTCGACCTGCGGGTGCACGCCGACGTGGTCGATCGGGACGGCCGGGTCGATCGGCGGCGGCCCGTCGATCAGCTCACGCTTGAGGTATTCGTCCTGCAGCACCTGGCGGAACTTCTCCGCGCCCCAGTCCTTGACCAGGAACTTGATCCGGGCCCGCGAGCGCAGCCGCCGGTAGCCGTAGTCGCGGAAGATCGAGATGACGCCTTCCCAGACGTCCGGCACCTCGTCCAGGGGTACCCAGGCACCGAGCCGCTGCCCGAGCATCGGGTTGGTGGACAGGCCGCCGCCGACCCAGACGTCGAAGCCGGGGCCGTGCTCCGGGTGGTTCACGCCGACGAAGGCGACGTCGTGGATCTCGTGCGCCACGTCGGGCTGGCCGGAGACGGCCGTCTTGAACTTGCGCGGCAGGTTCGCGAACTCCGGCTTGCCGATGTAGCGGCGCTTGATCTCGTCGATCGCCGGGGTGCCGTCGATGATCTCGTCCGCCGCGATGCCCGCGACCGGCGAGCCGAGGATGACGCGCGGGCTGTCGCCGCAGGCCTCCATCGTCGTCATGCCGGCGTTCTCGAGCGTCGCCCAGATCTTCGGCACGTCCTCGATCCGGATCCAGTGGTACTGGATGTTCTGCCGGTCGGTGATGTCGGCGGTGTCGCGCGCGTACGCCTGCGAAATCTCACCGAGCACAGTGAGCTGCCCGGTGCTCAGCACGCCGCCGTCGAGCCGGACCCGCAGCATGAAGTAGCGGTCGTCGAGCTCTTCGGGCTCCAGCGTCGCGGTGCGGCCGCCGTCGATCCCCGGCTTGCGCTGGGTGTAGAGGCCGAACCAGCGGAAGCGGCCGCGCAGGTCGCCCGGGTCGATCGCGTCGAACCCGCGGTGGGCGTAGATGTTCTCGATCCGCGCCCGCACGTTCAACGGGTGGTCGTCCTTCTTCGACCGCTCGTTCGGGTTCAGCGGCTCCCGGTATCCGAGCGCCCACTGCCCTTCCCCGCGCTTCTGCTTGACGCGCGCGGGGCGGGCGGGGGTCTGGGGCGTGGCCATGGCGGCGTCCTCCGAGAGGCTTTCGTGGCAGCGGAGGACCACCGGCTCGCGGGTGTGTCCTCCGGCGCCGGCTGTCCAGAATTCGTGGCAGGTGGTGGCGACGGCAGTCAGCGAGCAGGTACGCAGAGGGCGCTGGCGACCCGCAGGAGGTCGACGTGGCGGCGGGCCACGAGGAGAACACCGGCATGAGTCACGGCGTCAGCGTGCCACGCGTCCACAATGTGGTCCAGGGGTGCCCGGATCGTGGGAGAAGGGTCACTCGCCTGGGAGAATGCGGTCGACCAGCAGGCCCACGACCTGCGCGTCCGAGTACCCGGCGAACGCTTCGGGCAATGTCAACCGCTCGACGGTCAGGCCGGTCAGGGCCAGATAGAGCAGCAGGACCTCGTCGCGTCCGCCGGGCAGGCCGGCGGCTTCGTGGAAGCCCGCGCTGAGCTCGAAGCTCTCCCGCACGGTCGCGGTCAGCGCCGCCGCCAGCCCGGGCCGCCGGTTCGCTTCCAGGCGCAGTTCGAGCAGGGCGAGGTAGGCGCTGCGACGCGTGGTCAGCCGGGTCATCAGGTCGCCGAGCAGGGCGGCGACCCGTCCGGTCGACGGCTCCTCGGCGCGCGGATCGGCCAGCACCTCCGCCGGTGCCGACAGCCGGACGTGCACGCGTTCCCCGGCCTCGGCCAGCAGCTGGTCGCGGTCGCGGAAGTAGTTCGACGTCGTACCCGGTGGCACGCCGGCCTCGGTGTCCACCGCGCGGTAGGTGAGCCCGCGCGCGCCGTCCCGGGCGAGGACCTCGATGGCCGCGTCCGTCAGAGCCGTCCGCCGTTCGGTGTTCTGCCGCACGAATCCTCCTTGCCCGATTCAAACCACTGTGGATAGAGTACTACGGACATAGTGGTTTGACGGAGAGGAACTGGGGATGCAGGTCAAGGGGTTCGGGGCGGGCTACCTGGTCGACGACGTCGCCGCGACCACCCGCTTCTACCGGGACGTGATCGGGCTGCCGGTCACGGTCGAGCTGGACTGGTTCGCCAGCGTCAACGCGGGCGCGCCCGGCTACGAGATCAGCTTCGTCCAGCGCGGCCACGAGTCGGTGCCCGCGGGCTACCGGGCCGCGGAAACGGCGGGGCTGATGTTCGGGCTCGTCGTCGAGGACGCGGCCGCGGAGGCGAAGCGGCTCGTCGGCGCGGGTGTGGAACTGGTTACGCCGGTCGTCGACGAGGCCTACGGGCAGCGGCACTTCTACGTCGCCGAGCCGAACGGCGTGCTGCTGGACGTCATCGAGATGATCCCCGTCGACCCGGAGTGGGCGGCGGCGAACACCCCGGCTTCGTAGGGGACAATCGGGGAATGCCCGATTCCTCGACCGACCTCACGCTGCCCGAAAGCGCGCTGAAGGGCGTCGGCAGCCGGCCGTTCGGGGTTTACGTGCACGTCCCGTTCTGCGCGACGCGCTGCGGCTACTGCGACTTCAACACCTACACCGCGGGCGAGCTCGACTCGGACTCGTCACCCCAGTCCTGGCTCGAAGGGCTGCGGCGCGAGCTGGAGCTCGCCGCGAAGGTGCTGGTCGTGCCGCCCGCCGCCGACACGGTGTTCGTCGGCGGCGGCACGCCGTCGCTGCTCGGCGCCGACGGCCTCCGTTCGGTGCTCGACGCCGTCCGCGATGTCTTCGGGCTCGCCCCGGGCGCCGAGGTCACGACGGAGTCGAACCCGGAGTCGACGTCGCCGGAGTTCTTCGCGGGGATCCGCGAAGCCGGCTACACGCGGGTCTCGCTCGGCATGCAGTCGGCCGCGCGGCACGTGCTGAAGATCCTCGATCGCGTGCACACCCCGGGCCGGCCGGGCCAGGCCGCCGCCGAAGCCCGCGCGGCCGGGTTCGAGCACGTGAACCTCGACGTGATCTACGGCACGCCCGGCGAGCGCCCGGACGACCTGCTCGCGACGCTCGACGCCGTGCTGGCCGCGGGCGTCGACCACGTGTCGGCGTACGCGCTGATCGTCGAGGAGGGCACGGCGCTGGCCCGCCGGGTGCGCCGTGGCGAGCTGCCCGCGCCGGACGACGACGTGCTGGCCGCGGACTACGAAATGATCGACGCGACGCTGTCGGCGGCGGGCCTGCACTGGTACGAGGTGTCGAACTGGGCGGCGTCCGACGCCGCCCGCTGCCGCCACAACCTCGGCTACTGGCGCGGCGACGACTGGTGGGGCGCCGGGCCGGGCGCGCACAGCCACGTCGGCGGCGTGCGCTGGTGGAACGTGAAGCACCCGGCGCGCTACGCGGCGCTGCTGGCCGCCGGGGACTCGCCCGCGGGCGGGCGCGAGGTGCTCACCGACGACGACCAGCACCTCGAGCGGATCATGCTCGAACTGCGCGTCGCGGAAGGACTTCCGCTGGACGTGCTGGACGAACCGGGGCTCGCGGAGGCCCGGGCGGCGGCGGCCGAGGGCCTGCTCGATCCGTCCGCTTTGGACTCCCGGGGCCGCGCGGTGCTCACCGACCGCGGACGGCTGCTGGCCGACGGCGTGGTCCGGCGGCTCGCGGGCTGACGCCGGGCTTCGAGGACCGCCGGGCGTCGCCGGCCCGGTTCGAACGCAGTGAATGACTCATTCCTGGCGTCCGGCGCCAGGAATGAGTCATTCACTGCACCGGAGGCGACCCTGCTCCGGTCGGCGGCTCGCGGGCTGACGGGATTAAAACCGGGGACCCGGTCGTTGCTTGTATCGAGCAACGACTTCGAGGAGGGCCCATGGCGCGCGCGATCAGGTTCGACGAGTACGGCGACGTGGACGTCCTCCGGGTCGAGGACGTCGAGCGGCCGGCACCGGGACGGGGGCAGGTGCTCGTCGAGGTCCGCGCGGCCGGGATCAACCCGGGCGAGGCCGCCATCCGCCGCGGCTTCCTGCACGAACGCTGGCCGGCGACCTTCCCGTCCGGCCAGGGCAGTGACTTCGCCGGCGTCGTCGCGGAGCTCGGCGAGGGCGTCGAGGAGATCGCGGTCGGCGACGAGGTGATCGGCTTCGTGCACACGCGCTCCAGTCACGCGGACTACGTCGTGGCGGAGGCGTCGGACCTCACCCCGCGGCCGGACGGCGTTTCGTGGGAGGCTGCGGGCGCTCTGTTCGTCGCCGGCACCACCGCCTACGCCGCGACCGCCGCGGTGTGCCCGCGCGAGGGCGACACGGTCGTCGTTTCGGGGGCCGCCGGCGGCGTCGGGTCGCTGGCCGTCCAGCTCGCGAAGCTGGCCGGCGCCACCGTGATCGGCCTGGCCGGGGAAGCGAACCACGACTGGCTGCGCGAGCTGGACGTCATCCCGGTGTCCTACGGCGACGGTGTGCTCGAGCGGATCAAGGAAGCCGCGCCCGGCGGCGTGCACGCGTTCGTCGACACCTTCGGCTCCGGCTACGTGGAACTGGCGCTGCACCTGGGCATCCACCCCGGGCGGATCGACACGATCATCGACTTCGAAGCAGCCGCGAAGTACAACGTGAAGGCCGAAGGCAACATGGCCGGGGCATCGGCCGAGGTGCTGCGCGAGCTGAGCCTGCTGGTGGGCAAGGGACTCCTGGACGTGCCGATCGCGCGCGTCTACCCGCTCGACGAGGTGCGCGAGGCCTATCGCGAGCTGGAGCAGCGGCACACGCGCGGCAAGATCGTCCTGCGGCCCTAGTTCTTCGCCGCCACGACCTTCAGGCCGGCGAGGTAGACGTCGAGGGCGAACTCCAGGCGCTCGGTGGCGGTTTCGGCGGAGAAGAACTCGCCGATCCGCAGCATGTTTGGGAACGCCTCGGGCGGCAGTGACCGCATGTACGCCACCATCTGCTCGCCGCGTTTCGCCGTCTCGGCTGCGTCGATGTCGCCCCAGGTCCAGCCGCTCGCCTCGTAGGCGTACGCCTTGGCGTAGAGCGCCAGCGCGTCGCCCGCGAACGTCGCCTGCTTGAGGGTCAGGCCACCCGCGCGCAGCAGGGCGAGCATCGCCTCGCCCAGCCGCAGCGAGCTCGGCGTGACCGGCACGGCGACGTCCCACGCCACCCGCGCGATCCCGGGGTGGGCGACCATCACCCGGATCTGGCCGCGGACGAGCTCCTTCACCTGCTCGTCCCAGCGCGCCGGGTCCGGGTCCGGGATCGGCGCTTCGGCGAGCACGGCGTCGAGCATCAACTCCGCCAGTTCGTCCTTGTTGGCCACGTGCGCGTAGAGCGACGCGGGCCCCGTCTCCAGTTCCTGCGCGACCCGCCGCATGGTGATCGCTTCGAGCCCTTCTTCGGCCAAGACCTCCAGTGCCGTCTTCACGACGAGTTCCTGGGAGAGCGCGGGTTTCGCGGCGCGCCGGCGCGGGGCGCTGCGCCACGGCGGTGGGGGAACGGTCACGCGAACACTGTACTTGACGCGAACAACGTTCGTGAGTAGAACGGTGTTCGTAAAACGAACGACGTTCGTGAAAGGGATCCCATGACCACCACCACCGCCGAAGCCGGCGTCCGCGCCGTGCTCGACCGCCTCGCCGAGGCGTGGAACTCCGCCGACGCCGCCGCGTACGGACGGCTCTTCACCGAGGACGCGGACTACGTGACGTTCTTCGGGCTCAACTTCCCGGGCCGCGAGGCGATCGAGAGCTCGCACCGCGCCCTTTTCGAGGGGCCGCTGAACGGGTCGAAGCTGACCGGGCGGCTCGGCGCGTCGGCGAAGGTGCGGTTCGTCCGCCCGGACGTCGCCGTGGTCGTCGTGGGCGGTGGTTCGTCGCTCACCGGGGCGGACACCACCGACGAGGGCCGCGAGTCGACCGTCAGCTTCGTGCTCGTCGAAGAGGACGGCGAGTGGCTGATCACGGCGTTCCAGAACACGCGCGTCTCGGATCCGCGCGGGTGAAAGCGCTTGCGGAGGTGTCGGGGGTCGTCGCGCGGCCGCCGGCCGCGGTGTTCGAGGCGGTGCGGCGCCGGGTGACCGGGAGCGGCCACCCGATGCGGACGGAGGTCGACGCCGAACGCGGGTTCGTCGCGGTGCAGGGCGGCTGGTGGTACCGCGGGGAGTACCGCGTGACAGCCGATCCGGGCGGCGCGCGCGTCGAGCACCGGGTGGTCAACGCGGCGACCTGGGGACGCTGGGGAGTCCCGCTGGCCAACCGGTTCTTCCTCGGGTTCCGCGCGCGGACGGCTGCCGCTTTCGCCCGGATGCTCGAAGAACTGGCCACACCTGAGTAGGCGGCGGCCGGTCCGGCGCGTAGGCTGAGTTAGGTAAGCCTTAGTGCCGGAACCCTGTTGGAGTTGTCGAATGGCTGAAGCACCCCGTCGGTCCGGGCGTCCCGCGGTGCGGCTGCGGGTGCTGCGCACCGAGCGCCTCACCCCGCACATGATCCGGATCGTCGCGGGCGGCGAGGGCATCGCCGATTTCACGCCCAACGAGTTCACCGACGCGTACGTGAAGGTGCTGTTCAAGGTCCCCGGCGTCGAGTACCCGGAGCCGTTCGACGTCCAGGAGTGCCGGGCCACACTGCCGCGGGAGCACTGGCCGCGCATGCGGTCCTACACGGTCCGGGCGTTCGACCCGCAGGCCGGCGAGCTCGTCTTCGACTTCGTCCACCACGGTGACGAAGGCATCGCCGGCCCGTGGGCGGCCGCCGCCCAGCCGGGGGACGAGCTGCTGCTGTCGGGCCCCGGGGGCGCGTACGCGCCGGGCTCCGAGGCGGACTGGCACCTGCTGGCCGGGGACGAAAGCGCGTTGCCGGCCATCGCGGCGTCGCTCGAAGCGCTCCCGGCCGGCGTCCCGGCGCAGGTCGTGATCCTGGTCGAGAACGCCGACGAGCAGCAGCCGCTGACGACGAAGGCCGATGCGCAGATCACGTGGCTGCACCGTGCGTCCGGTGGCGACGTCGCCGCGGCGGTGCGGGAGCTGCCCTGGCGCGAGGGCGTCGTCCAGGCGTTCGTGCACGGCGAGGCGGGGTTCGTCCGCGACCTGCGGCGGTACCTGCTCGACGAGCGCGGCATGCGGCGTGACCTGCTGTCGATTTCGGGGTACTGGCGCGTCGGGAAGAACGACGAAGCCTGGCGTGAAGAGAAGGCGGCCGAACGGGCCCGCGAGAAGTAATCTCGCGGGATGGCGAACCTCAAGGTGGACGTCGACCCGGCGGAAGCCGGATTCGACGCGGCCCGGCTTTCCCGGATGGACACCCATTTCGACCGGTACGTCGAGGATGGACGGTTACCGGGCTGGCTCGCGGTGGTGAGCAGGCACGGCCGGATCGTGCACGTCGGGCGCGGCGGCTACAGCGACGTCGAAGCGGGCACCCCGGTGGAGACCGACACGCTGTGGCGGATCTTCTCGATGACGAAGCCGATCACGTCGGTCGCGGCGATGATGCTCGTCGAAGACGGCCTGCTGGAGCTGGACGACCCGATTTCGCGGTGGCTGCCGGAGTTCGCGTCGCCGCGGGTGTTCGTCAAGGGGTCGGCGTTGAAGCCGTTGACGGAACCGGCGACGGAGCCGATCCGCGTGTGGCACCTGCTGACCCACACGGCGGGCCTGACGTACGGCTTCCACCACGGCCACCCGGTGGACGCGATCTACCGGGCGGCCGGGTTCGAGTGGGGGACGCCGCCGGGCCTCGACCTGGCGGCGTGTTCGGAGCGGTGGGCGTCGCTGCCGCTGCTGTTCCAGCCGGGCACCGAGTGGAACTACTCGATCGCGACGGACGTCCTGGGGCGGCTCGTCGAGGTGGTTTCGGGCCAGGCTCTGGACGAGTTCTTCTCGTCGCGGATCTTCACGCCGCTGGGCATGGCGGACACGGGGTTCGTGGCGTCTTCTCTTTCCCGCTTGGCTGCGCTTTACGTGCCTGATCCCGCTACGGGCCGTGCTACGCGCAATGACGCGTTCGGCCGGCTGGGGTCCACGCCTCCGGATTGCCTGTCCGGCGGCGGTGGACTGGTGTCGTCGGCCTCGGACTACTGGCGTTTCACGGAGATGCTCCTCCGCGGCGGCGAGCTGGACGGCGTGCGGCTGCTGTCGCCGCGAACGGTGTCGCTGATGGCGAGCAACCACCTGCCGGGTCACGTGGACCTGGAGGAGTTCGGACGTCCCCTGTTCGCGGAGATGCCGTTCGACGGGCACGGGTTCGGGCTGGGGTTTTCGGTGCTGGAGGACCCGGTCAAGGCGCGGACGCTGTCGTCGGCGGGGGAGTTCGCCTGGGGTGGGGCGGCTTCGACGGCTTTCTGGGTGGATCCCGATGAGGACCTGACGGTGGGGTTCTACACGCAGCTGTTGCCGTCGAGCACCTATCGGCTGCGGTCGCAGCTGCGGCAGCTGGTGTATCAGGCGCTGGTGGACTGAGCGGGGTCGTCGGCGGCCCCGGGCCCGGCAGCTAGCCCGCGCCGTACCCAGTCGACGGTGGAGAGCGCGGAGACCAGCAGTTCCTGGCCTTCATCCGGGAAAGGCGGCAAACGTTCCGTCGCCGTCTCCAGTGAGAAACGGATCGCCTCGAGTGCCGGAGCATTCTCGGCTGCAGCCAAAGCAAGCACGTTGGCGGCCGCGGTGCTCCGCGCACCGCGGGCGAGGTACCGGTAGCGTAAGCCGTCCAGCGAAAATCGACTGGTCAGCCAGGCGGTGCGGACGACATCGGCCGAAGGCGTGACCGCGGTTGCCTGCGTCCACAGGATGGCCGTGGCGTCTTGGGCCCAAAACCGGGCCTCCGCCGTCACCTCGTCCGCGGTGGGCCACCGGATACCGGTCAGTTCCCCCAGCACCAGGCGGGATTCGGTGAGCAGACGGGCGCGTACGAGTGGGGCGTCCCGAAGAGCAGCCAACGTGGACACGTTGACCCGCAGGCCGGCCAGCTGCCGATGCAGTGACGTGGCGAGACCGAGCCAACGGGAGCCGTTCTCGTCGACGACGATCGTGAGATCGATGTCGCTGTAGCGCGTATACGTTTCCGGAGAGAGCACCGAACCGGTGATGGCCGCCGCGCGCACTCCGGTGATTCCTCGAAACTGCTTTCGGGCCCAGGCCACCACCGCGTCGGCATCGGGTTCACCTCCCACGACCGTGGGCGCTCCGCCAAGCGGTGCGGTGGGTCCCTCGGTCACCGTTTCGGCGCGGAGCACGTCGACTACCGTGGCCGGGCCCAAAAGCCCACGGATCGACGCGGCAACCGCGGTGGCCGTCGTTTCCGGCAACGGAGAACCGCGGTAACGGACCACAACCCGGTCGGGCTCCTGCACGATTTCCACCGCGGCCACAGCCAGCTGCGCCAGCAATTTTGCGACGTCCACGGAAGTGAGCTCCCTGGCACCGTGCCGGGCGAGCACCCGGACCGATCGGGCGCGGGTCAACCGCAGGAGCGGTTTCGGTGCCGCACAGGAGCAGGCGTGTTCGTCCCAATCGCCGAGATCACCGGTGTCGTAGCGCAACAGAGGCATGGCACGGTTGGTCAACGACGTCAGGGTGACGCGATCACCGGTGAGTTCGGCCACGACGTCGTCGCTGACGTGGTAACCGCCGCTGGTGCCGCATTCGATGCCGGCGATGCCCATTTCGGCGAGGGTGTACATGGAGGTGACCGGGCAGCCGAAAGCTTGGCCGACCCGTTCGCGCAGCGACTCGGTGATCACTTCTCCGGACAGAACGATCAGTGCGGGTCTGGCGCTCCGCACCCGGTCCACCAGGGTCGCGGCTACCGAGGGCATCATGGTGACCACCTGGCCGTCGACCGCGCGCAGCCGATCCGCGAACTGTTCGTCGGATAGTGGCCAAGCCTGACTGAGGTTCCATTTCACCAGCCGGTTTCCTGCCTGCCCGGCGACTCGCGATCTCGCGGCGGCGTGCAACGTCAGGTGGAACACCGAATAACCGGACTCGTCGAGCCGGGGCACGAGCTCGGTGACGTGCCGATGCAGTGCGTTCCGTTCGGCCTCTCGAGCCGCCGAGTCGATCGCGACTTCGACCGGGTTGCCTGTCACACCGGTGGTGCGGGCAGTCCGCCAGCCGGTCGGATCGCCTTCCAGCGACCACAGGCGGGGCCGGTCGGCTTGGACGTCCTGCCGGGTGAGTACGGGCAGGACGCGCAGCACCGCGAACGCATTGCCGCTCGTGATGGGGCCGACCGGCAGCAAGGCCTGGTAGTAGGGCACGTGGTCACGGGCGTAACGGAGCTGCGCGGCCAGGCGATGCGCTGCCGGAGTGGCATCCTCGGCGCCGGGCCGAGCGTCGGAGGAGGTCATTTCGGGAGCCAATCACCGGCTTCGAGGTCCAGTTCGGACAAGAATTGTCCCAGCTCGGTCAAGTCATGGCCGCTGGTCACCCAGAAGGTTTCCAGTTCGACGAACGGGTCCGGCTCCTGTATACCGGCCGAAAACGTGGACCGCCGGACGCGAGACCGGTGCTCGCACATCACCAGGAACTTGACCAGATCGCCGACCGAACCACCCTCGGCTGTCCACCGAGCCGTCAAGTCGAGTCCCGGCCCGCTGCTGGTGAGGTCGGGTTGGAGGGCCGCGGCGCGGAGGCTCCGCCGGTGCCGCAGGTACCGGATGACCGCTTTTCGGGTTTCGGAGGTGAAATCCGGAGGAGCGATCCGAGCGAAGAAGGTCTGCAGATGACGGCTGAGGTCGGGCAGTTCGAACAGGTCGCTGTCCGGCCAGCCGTCGGACTCGCTCATGGCCGTTTGCCGTACTGGCCGACGGAGAGGTCGCCGAACCGCTCGAGCCGCCGGACGGTCCGTGCGATCGCTTTCCGCACCGCCGGGTCGCGAGCGTCCGCGTCGGCCGCCTGGCGGGCCAGTTCCAGCGCCTTGGCGGGAAGGCTCCGTCGATCGGCGAGCAGAGCCGCGGTGAGCAGGGCGCGCGGCCGTTCGGTGTGCGGGCTGAGGTTCGTCTGCGCCAGCACACGATCCAGCCGTTCGCTCGCTGCTTCGAGCCGGCCCAAGCGGAGTTCGCAGTGCGCAAGACTCACTTCCGCTTCGAGCCGAGGCCCGGCCACCCCGGAGACATCGACCGTGAGCGCCGACGTGAAACACTCCGCCGCGTCCTCGTGGTCGCCCATGCGGAGCCTGATGTTGCCCTCCAGCTTCCGAGCCATGAAAATCGCCACCGGATCGCCACTCACGGTGGTCAACGCCCTGCTGCGCTCCAGTTCCTGCAAAGCGTAGGCGGAATCACCCGTGAGGTGGGCCAGGAACGCGCGATGCGAATGCAGATTCGTGCGCGCTTCAGCGGAGGCGTCTTCGCCGATCAGCGCGGCTGCTTCGCGAAGGAGGGCCCAAGCGAGCTCGAGATCGCCTTGCTGGGCGACCTTGCGTGCCAGGCGGTAGCGCGCCGACACCGCATCGGACGGCTTTTCCCGCTGATCGAGGGCGTCGATCAGGACACGGGTCAGGGCCACGTACTGCGGCCAGTGGCCCTCGGCGTTCAGCTGTTCGGTCACGCCGGCCATGTCCAGCCGGTCGAGGACCCGCAGGGCCAGGCAGTTCTTCGCGAGAACCGGCAGACAGGCTGCCAGGGCGGGCCCCATCGGAGAGTGGGCAACTTCGCGGACGCGGTCCCCGAGGGCCTGCGCGGCCGCCGAGCGTGCGGGGAGAGGCAGTGCGTCGACGACGACAGCCGGGACGGTCACTGCTCCTTCCTGCAGGGTGACCACGCACATCTTGGCCAGGTTCGCGAGGGTCGATCCAGCCCGGGCGCGATCGAGGAGATCGGCTTCGAGCAGTTGGCCGAGCGGCGCGCCTTCGAGCAACGCGAACGTCGCCAGCGCGGCCAGGTCGTCGTCGCGGAGTCCGGTGACGAGGGCCGCCACCGGCGCCACCTCCGCGGCGACGGCCGCCGGCATCGGCGACGTCGACAGGAGTTCCGGGGGCGTGTGCCGCATCTCCGCCACGTAAGCGCAGAGCGCACCGGGCAGGGACAACGGCCCGGGAGGAAGCAGGCGGAGGACGGCTTCGGCGTCCACGTGCAGGTCGTGCCGGGTGAGTTCGTGCTCCAGCAGAGCCAGGCTCTCGTCGCGGGACAGCGGCGGGACGGCCACCAGCCGGGCTGTCGTGCTGCTGTCCGGGTGGCCGTGGGAAGAGTCCAGCACGACGTCCTGGAATCGATCGCCGCGGAGCGCCTCGGCGGCGGTGGATTTTCCGGTGCGCGGCAACCCGTACAAAACCAGGTGGCGTTCCCCTTCCTCGATGGCGCGGCGCACCGTGCCGACGAGCGGGCGCTGCCACGCGCCGGTCGCGCGAGGAACCGGTGTGGCCTCGGCGGCCGTGTCGAGCAGTCCGAGCAAATGGCTCCGCAGCGTGGTGAAAGACCGGTGCTTCGCCGAATCGGGCCGGACGATGCCCGAGTGGTCGCCGGGCAGGGTTCCGGCGTCGGGGAAGACGCTGCGCGCTGACTCCGGCTTGACGATGTTGTCGGCGTCGCCGGCATAAACCTGGATCCGCACCGGGTACTCGTGCGCGCTGGCGCTCTTCGCGTGCACGACACGGTTGAGAACGGCTTCGCGGGCCTCGATGATGGCCTTGTTGATCGGGATGAGGTCACGTTCCTGGGTGCTGCGCGACCATCTCGGCACCAGCCCTCGGAGCGAGCGGGCGAACTCGGATCCGTCGTTGGGGCAGGCGAACATGACGACCTGACGGACCCGGGCCAGCTCGTGGCCGCGGCCACGGGAAACGAGATGGGCTAGGCAGCGCTGGACCACGAGGCCACCCTGACTGTGCGTGACCAGGGCGACCGCCGACAAGTCCGCCGCTTCGTTGCGCAGGTAGGTCGCCAAGCTGTCGCCGAGGTCGTCGAAGTCCGGGATCCGGCGCAGCGGATTGATTCGGATTTTCGGTGAGCTGTACTCGAAGAATCGAAGATCGAAGCGGGCCAGGCCGGGATCTCCGCCGATCAGCCGTTCGAACTCCGACCAGACAGCGCGTGAGGAAAACAGCCCGTGCACGAAAACGACACCGACCGACGCCACAGCCACCTCCCTCCCCGTGAACCGATCGGCTGATACTACCGGCGGTGCGCGGACAGCGAAAAGGAACGCGGAACCCGACGATTCCGTGCGGGGAGGGCGGGCAGCGAGGCCGGTGCTACCAGGCGCTGGTGGACTGAGCGGTTGCGACCGGCTCCGGCACCTGCGCGCCTCCGGCGGTGAGGTATCTCGCCACCGTGCTTCGCAGGTGCCCGGCGTGCTGGTAGATGTCCTCGACCGTGGTGATCGGCAGGCGGGTCTCGACCTTGTTTTCGTCGAACACGCCGAGGTACTTCTTCGACCGGTTGAACCAGAGCCGCGCGATCGGCTTGCGGTTGTTGTCGTCCAAGAGCACGCCGAAGTAGGTCTTGGTGTCGCGCGCGGCAATGCGCGCCGCGGGTACCTCGGCACAGACAATGGCGCGGACGATCCGGTAGCCCTCGAGTTCTTCCTCGGTCGTGACCACTCGTTCCTCGTCGGTCGAGGCGGTTTCGACAGCCGGCTCCTGCGGCGACTGGGCGGATGGCGCGGTGCTGCCGCCCGACACGCTCACGTAGGCGTCGGGCGCACCGAGCGCGTTCTTCAACCGGTCGTTGACCTGCTCGTTCAGGAACTGGCGGGTCGCCTTGACCACCAGCGGGCCGAACTGGTCCCGGACCCGCTGGGTGATCGCGCCTTCGTAGACCCGCGACGTCAGGAACTTGACCCATTCGTCCTCGGGTTCCTTGAACTGCGCCGCGAGGATGCGCTTCAGCTGCCCGATGTACTTCAGCTCGCCAGCCGCGCTGATGACCGAGTCGAGGTCGAAGGACTCCTTCGTGAGTTTGGCCAGTTCGGGCAGCAGGGTCTCGTCGATGTCGGCGAAGTCCAGCACGAGGAACGGCTTGGCGTCCATCCGGTTCGGCGCGTCGAGGTCGGTGTAGAACTCGTACACCTGGCCGTTCGTCAGGACGGCGATCCGGGCGTTCGTGACGGCGAAGTAGCGGAAGAGCTGGGAAGCGTGCTCGATCCGCAGCGGGTCGTTGATCTTCTTGGCTTCGACGAGCACCTGCACCTGGCCGTCGTGCACGATCGCGTAGTCGATCTTCTCGCCCCGCTTGGTGCCCACGTCGGCGGTGAACTCGGGGATCACCTCGGCCGGGTTGAACACGTCGTAACCGAGGACAGTGCTGATGAACGGCATCACGAAGGCGTTCTTGGTCGCCTCTTCGGTCTCGATGCCGTCCTTGTGCTTGCGGATCTTGAGGGCGAGTGCTTGCGCGCGCTCCGCGATGTCCATGCCGGTGCCGTTCTGTTGCCGGGAACGAGGTGCCCGGCCTGGATCGGTGCGGTCGCGCGGTCTGTTACGGATTCCGCTGGAAAAAGGAAAAGCTCCCTCTAGCGGCGTCGAGTGGTGCTTCGGGGTGGTCGCGGAGCTGGACCTCCGCCTCCGCGACCCCCTCGGCGATCACCCGGCGGCCCCGTGCGTAGTCCAGCAGCTCCGCCACCGGACGGTTGTCCGCCGAATACACCGCCGTGAAACGCTCGAACCCGCGCTCCAGCGCCGCCAGCCCCAGCATGTGCAGCAGCGCCGAGGCCAGCCCGACGCGGCGCCATGCCGGGGCCACCGCTATCGCCACCTCGGCCATCCGCCTGCCCGTCGCCTCGTAGCGGGCGACCGCCACCCCCGGGCCCTCCGAACACCGGGCCACCAGGGCGAACCGGCGTTCGTAGTCCAGCACCGTCAGCCGCTGCAGCAACTGGGGGGTCACCCGGGGAGCCGAGCCGCAGAAGCGTCTGCGCAGGGTCTCCGGGTCCGCGTTGCGGATGGCTTCGCCCAGCTCCGGCGCGTCCTGCGGGGTCAGCGGGCGGACCCACACCCGGCGGCCGTCGCGGAGGAGGAGCGTGCGGTCGAATCCCGGAGGCGGCTGCGTCACCGGGCCACCCTAGCGGCCGCCCGATCGAGCGTGGGAGAAGTTCACCGAAAACGAGTACGTTGCCAGTAAAGGGTTTCCCGCGGAACCGGTGCCTCCTCCCCCAAGCGGCTTCAGCCGAAGGGACCATGGTCCGGAGTGCAGAGCGCGCCCCGGTCGGGCACCGAGCCGGCGACGAAGTAGCGGTCGAGGGCGGCGTCCACGCAGGCGCTCTTGCCGCGGGAACCGTGGCCGTACGTGTCGAGGCTCAGCAGGTGCGCGTTGGCCAGCAGCTTCTCGGTCCGCTGGGCCCCGGCGTACGGCGTCTCCAGGTCGCCCTGGCGGTTGGCGAGGAGCAGGATCGGTGCCGTCGGCCGGTTCCACGGCCCGGTGTAGCGGCCGGTGTCCGAGACGTCCCACGTCGCGCACGGCAGCGTCTTGTAGACGTCGTACGGCCCGAAGCCCCGGCCGACCTGGTCGGCGCTGCGGGCGTAGTCCCACCACACGGCGGGATCGCGGGGGTTCGCCGCGTCCGAGCAGAGGGTCGCGCCGCCGCCCAGCAGCGAGTCGATGTCCGGCGGGCCGCCGTTCTGCGCTGGTGCCCGGCCGGCCGGGACCGCCAGCGCCCGCAGGAAGGCCGCCAGCTGCGGTGCCGCTTGGGCGTCGGTCAGGTAGTTGTGGATCGTGGCGATCGCGTTCTGGTAGGTGACGACGACCTGCTTCCCGGCCGTGTCCGTCACGGTGATCGGGCCGGCTTCGAGCCGGTCCAGGATCGCGTCGTAGTCGAAGGTGCAGCGAGACGCGCAGGCGTCCAAAAAGGACTGGAGAGCCCGAGGGCCGTCTTCGAAGCCGCGCAGGCGGTAGCTCATCGGGCCGGGACCGGTCGCCCAGCGCATCGGGTCGTCGACGGCGTCGAGGGCGAGCGAGCCGACGCGGCCGGGGAACAGGTTGGCGTAGGTCTCGCCGACGTAGGTGCCGTACGACTTGCCGTAGAACCGCAGCTTCGGCTCGCCGAACGCCGCCCGCAGCCGGTCGAGGTCACGGGCGACCGTGCCGGTCGAGAGGTGGTTCGCCAACGGGCCCGCGTTCTGCTCGCAGAGGTCGGTGACGGTCTTCGTGTCCGCGATCTGCCGCTGTTCGGCCTCGCGGGTCAGCGGGAACGTGCCGAGCGCGCGTTGCAGCACCTCGATCTGCGAAGGATCGGTGAAGCAGTGGATCTTCGAGCTCGCGCCGACGCCGCGCGGGTCGAACCCGACGATGTCGAAGCGCCGGTGCAGCTCCGGCGTCAACGCGGGGGCGAACCGGCCGGACGAGCCGGGACCGCCGGGGTTGTAGAAGACGGTGCCCAGCTTGTGGGCCTGGTCGGTGGCGGGCAACCGGCCGACGGCGAGGGACACGGTGCCGGCGGAGGAGTCCTGGTAGGACATCGGGACGTCGAGCCGGCCGCACTGGTAGTCGGCTTGGCAGGTGTCTTCCCAGACGATTCCGGCGGGGCTCGCCGCGGCCGCGGGCGCACACTCGGTAAGCGAACACAGTGCGACCGCGCTCGCGACGGCCCCCAGAGCCAGCGCAGCACGGAGTTTCGGAGGATTCATGGCCCCGATCGTCCCGCCGCCGGAGCCGGGGGCGCGCTGGTGCGCACCCCCGGAACCGGGGTAGGGCGGGCCCTACGCGGTGAGCTTCGGGATGATCTGCGACCCGTAGGACGCCAGCGTCGCCTCGCGGTCGTCGTGCATCAGGTACAGCGAGAACTGGTCCACGCCCAGCTCCGTCAGCTCCTGCAACCGTTCGACGTGGGCGGACGCCGGGCCCAGCAGGCAGAACCGGTCGACGATCTCGTCCGGGACGAACTCCGTCGACGGATTGCCCGCTTTGCCGTGGTGGCTGTAGTCGTAGCCCTCCCGCTCGCGGATGTAGTCGGTCAGCTCCCGTGGCACCGCGCCCGTGGAGCCGTAGCGCGCCACGAGGTCCGCGACGTGGTTGCCGACCATCCCGCCGAACCAGCGCAGCTGTTCGCGCTGGTGCGCCACGTCTTCCCCGACGTACGCCGGAGCCGCGACGCAGATCGTGATTCCGCCCGGGTCGCGGCCGGCCGCCCGCGCGGCGTCGCGGACCGCGCCGATCGTCCAGCGCGCGATCGCCGGGTCGGCGCACTGCAGGATGAAGCCGTCGGCGTGCTCGCCGACCGTCTTCAGCGCCTTGGGACCGTACCCGGCCATCCACATCTCGAGCCGGCCGTTGCGGATCCACGGGATCTGCACGGCCGTCTCGTTCATCGTCACCGCGCGGCCTTCGGCGAGGTCCTTCACGACGCGCATGCAGTCGCGGACGGTGGCCAAGGTGGACGGTGGTTTCCCGACGACGCGGTGCGCCGAGTCGCCGCGGCCGATGCCGCAGACCGTCCGGTTGCCGTACATGTCGTTGAGCGTGGCGAACGTGGACGCCATCACCGACCAGTCGCGCGTCCCGGGGCTGGTCACCATCGGCCCCACGACCAGCGACGACGTCGCGGCGAGGATCGCCGAGTAGATGACGAACGGTTCCTGCCACAGCACGCAGGAGTCGAACGTCCAGCCGTAGCGGAACCCGGCGTCCTCGGCGTCCTTCATGAGCCGCACGACGTCCCGCGCGGGCGGGTCCGTCTGCAGCACGATCCCGAAGTCCATCCGCCTTCCTCCCCTCCACCACCCTCAACGGAGTGGCTTCGCCACACTGCGCCTTTTGCTCAGTTCAGGTACTGGTTCAGCGAGCGGGACAGGAACTTGCCGTGCGACGTCGACCCGGTGAACCCGTCCGGCGACACGACGACGCGCCCGCGTGAAAGCACCGTGTGCACGCGGCCGGTGATCTCGAACCCTTCGTACGCCGAGTAGTCCACGTTCATGTGGTGGGTCTCGGCGGACAGGGTCTGGGTGGCCGCCGGGTCGTAGAGGACGATGTCCGCGTCCGAACCCGCCGCGATGACGCCCTTGCGCGGGTACAGGCCGAACATCCGCGCCGGCGTCGCCGAGCACGTCTCGACCCAGCGCCCGAGCGTCAGCTGACCCGCGACGACGCCCTGGTGCAGCAGGTCCATCCGGTGCTCGACACCCGGCATGCCGTTCGGGATGGCCCGGAAGTCGCCGCGGCCCAGCTCCTTCTGGTCCTTGAAGCAGAACGGGCAGTGGTCGGTGGACACCACGGACAGGTCGTTGGTCCGCAGCCCGCGCCACAGGTCGGCCTGGTGCGACTTCTCCCGCAGCGGCGGCGAAGCGACGTACTTCGCGCCCTCGAAGTCCGGCTTCGCCAGGTCCTCAATGGACAGGTAGAGGTATTGCGGGCACGTCTCGGCGAAGACGTTCTGACCGTCGTTGCGTGCTTCCGCCACCGCCGCCAGCGCTTGCGACGCCGAAAGGTGCACGATGTACAACGGCGATCCGGTCACCTTCGCGAGCTGGATCGCCCGCGATGTCGCTTCTCCTTCCAGTTCCGGCGGCCGCGTGAGGCCGTGCTGTACCGGGTCGGTGTTGCCCGCGGCCACGGCCTGCGCCGCCAGCTGGTCGATCGCGATGCCGTTCTCCGCGTGCATCATGATCGTAGCGCCGATTTCGCGCGCTTTCTGCATCGCCAGCAGGATTTCCCCGTCCGTGGAGTAGAACACTCCCGGGTAGGCCATGAACATCTTGAAGCTGCCGACCCCGCCGTCGACGCAGGCTTCCATCTCCTTCAGCGACTGGTCGTTGACGTCGGAGACGATCATGTGGAAGCCGTAGTCGATGGCGCAGTTGCCGTCGGCCTTCGCGTGCCACTTGTCCAAAGTGGACAACAGGGACGTGCCCTTGGCCTGCACGGCGAAGTCGATGATCGTCGTCGTGCCACCCCACGCGGCCGCCGTGGTGCCGGTCGAGAACGTGTCGACCGAATGGGTGCCGCCGAACGGCATCTCCATGTGCGTGTGCGCGTCGATGCCGCCGGGCAGCACGTACTTGCCGGTGGCGTCGATCGTCTCGTCGCCGGTCAGCGTCCCGGGCGCCCCGACGGCGGCGATGGTCTCGCCGTCGACGAGGACGTCCGCCAGGAGCGCGCCGGCCGGCGAGACGACCTGCCCGCCCTGGATCAGCGTGGTCATCAGGCCTCCGTGAGGGGGCCGTAGGTGTCCGGCCGGCGGTCGCGGTAGAACGCCCACAGGTCCCGGACCTCGTCGAGCTGCGCCATGTCGAGGTCGCGCACGACGACCTCGTCGTCGGTGTCGGACGCGGCGTCGCCGATCAGCTGCCCGCGCGGGTCGGCGAAGTACGTCTGGCCGTAGAAGTCGTCGTCGCCCAGCGGTTCCTTGCCGACGCGGTTGAGCGCGCCGACGAAGTACTCGTTCGCCACCGCGGCCGCCGGCTGCTCGAGCCGCCACAGGTACTGCGACAGGCCGCGGCTGGTCGCCGACGGGTTGAACACGATCTTCGCCCCGGCCAGGCCCAGCGCGCGCCAGCCCTCGGGGAAGTGCCGCTCGTAGCAGATGTAGACGCCGATGCGGCCCACGGCGGTGTCGAACACCGGGTAGCCCAGGTTCCCGGGCCGGAAGTAGAACTTCTCCCAGAAACCCTTGACCTGCGGGATGTGGTTCTTGCGGTGCTTGCCGAGGTACGTGCCGTCGGCGTCGATCACCGCGGCGGTGTTGTAGTAGACGCCGGGCTGCTCGACCTCGTACATCGGCACGACCAGCACGACGCCGTGGCGCTCGGCCACCTCCTGCATGAGCTTGGTGGTGGGGCCGTCCGGGATGCCCTCGGTGTAGGAGTAGTAGTCGGTGTCCTGCACCTGGCAGAAGTACGGCCCGTAGAACAGCTCCTGCAGGCAGACGACCTGGGCGCCCTGCGAAGCGGCGGTGGCGATGTGGTCGACCGCCGCCTTGATCATGGACTCCTTGTCACCCGTCCACCGCTGCTGGATCAATGCGGCTCGGACCACGCTCACTGGCTTCCTCCTTGTTAGCGGACAGAGAGAGGGCGGCGAAGACGACGAACGCGCCGACGAAGCCGACCACCCAGTTGTAGTCGTAAAGCGGCTTGAGGAACGGGATGAGCCCGTCCGCGGGGAACGGCCCGCCATAGGCGCCACCGACCGAAAGAACGGCTCCCACCAGCGTCGCGACCAGCGCGCGCCAGTTCCAGCCGCCGCTGAACCAGTACACCCCATCGGGTGTGTAGAGGTCCTTCAGCTTGAGCTTGGTGCGGGCGACCACCCAGTAGCCCGCGACGAGCACGCCCGCGACCGCGCCGAGCAGGCCGCCGTAGAAGCCGAGCCAGGCGAAGATGTAGATGTTCGGGTCGGAGTAGAGCCGCCACGGCTGGATGAGGATGCCGATGACCCCGGTGATGCCGCCGCCGACCGCGAACGTGATCTTCTTCGGGAAGGCGTTCGAGAAGTCGTAGGACGGGCTGACGACGTTGGCCGCGAGGTTCGCCGAGATCGTGGCCAGCACCAGCGCGACCAGCGCGACGACGACCACGATCGGGCTCGAGAACCGGTCGGCCAGCTGAGCCGGGTCCCAGATGTCCTCGCCGTAGAGGACGTGCCCGCCCGACGTCGTCAGGATCGCGACGATCGCGATGAACGTCATCGTGGTGGGCAGGCCGAGGATCTGCCCGCGGACCTGCTTGCGCTGGCTGCCGCCGAAGCGGGTGAAGTCCGGCATGTTGAGCGACAGCGTCGACCAGAACGCGATCATCGCCATCAGCGACGGCGCGAACACCTTCCAGAAGTCCGGGCCCCAGCCGAGCTTGCCGCCGTCGGACAGGATCGGGCCGAACCCGCCCGCCTTGACCAGCACGTACCCCAGCATGATCAGGAAGCCGACCGACACGAGCGGCGCCGTCCAGTTCTCGAACCGGCGGACCGCGTCCATGCCGCGCCAGATGATCAGCATCTGGCCGATCCAGAAGACCACGAAGGACAGCCAGAGCGTCCAGTGCTGGCCGGCGATCTCCGGGGCATCGCGCCACCACGAGCCGAGCAGCCGCCCGAGGATGACGTAGATGGCCTCGCCGCCGACCCACGTCTGGATGCCGAACCAGCCGCACGCGATGAACGCCCGCAGCAGCGCGGCCAGGTTGGCGCCGCGCAGGCCGTAGAACGCGCGGGCGAACACCGGGAACGGGATGCCGTACTTCGTGCCCGCGTGGCTGTTGAGCAGCATCGGCGCCAGCACGACCAGGTTGCCGATCGTGATGGTGAGCAGCGCCTGCACCCAGTTCATGCCGAGCGCGATCAGGGACGCGGCCAGTGCGTAGCTGGGGATGTTGTGGGCCATCCCCATCCAGAGCGCGAAGTAGTTGTAAGTGGTCCAGGTCCGTTTTTCGACGGGGACGGGGGCCAGCTCTTCGTTGAAGAACCGGCTGCCTTCGAGAGACCCGACGTCGGCGGGGTTCAGCTCGACCCGGCCGTCGTCGTGCACGCGCTGGTCTGCGGGTGTCGGCGCCATTGCGGAATCCTGCTCGCCGGGTCGCGGCCGGGGCAACGGCAGACTGTTCACTCTTCCCTGATCAGGAGTGCAGACTGTCGATTGCGCGAACGGTGCCGGGGTGCATGACCTGCGTCACACATCTCGCCGTCACGAACCGGCAAAACGGCGGAAACGTCTCCACAGGATCTCCACACTTCGCGCGGACCCTCTCCACCGCCGATCCCTAAGGTCGTCCTCATGGAACCAGGAGTGCGGCGAGTGCTCGTCGTCGAGGACGACGTCACGATCGCCGCGTCTATCGCGGCCCGGCTGCGGGCCGAGGGGTTCAGCGTGGACGTCGCCCACGACGGGCCGGCCGCGGTCGAGGCGGACACCTCGTCGGAGCCGGATCTGGTCGTGCTGGACGTCATGCTCCCGGGGTTCGACGGCCTGGAGGTCTGCCGCCGGATCCAGGGGCGGCGCCCGGTGCCGGTGCTCATGCTGACCGCGCGCGCCGACGAGACGGACATGCTGGTCGGGCTGGGGGTCGGCGCCGACGACTACCTCACGAAGCCGTTCTCGATGCGGGTGCTCACGGCCCGCGTGCACGCGCTGCTGAGGCGGGTCGAGCGCTCGTCCCGGTCCGATTCGCACGCGCGGATCGTGCTCGGCGACCTCGAGATCGACGTCGACGAGCGGCGCGTCGCGCGGGCCGGTGTCGCGGCGCAGCTGACGCCGATCGAGTTCGACCTGCTGGTGCACTTCGCGCGGCGGCCGCGAGTGGTGCAGCCGCGGGAACGGCTGCTGTCGGAGGTGTGGGACTGGGACGTCCACAGCACGTCCGCGGGCACGCGGGCGGTGGACAGCCACATCAAGGCGCTGCGGCGCAAGCTCGGCGCGGACCTCATCCGGACGGTGCACGGCGTCGGGTACGCGCTGGAGGCGGGATCGTGAAGACTCTGCTGATCCGAGTGGTCGAGCTGCTGCCGCGGCCGCTGGACGGGATCCGGTCGATCAAGCTGAAGCTGGCGATCCTGATGGTCGCGTCCGGTGGGGTCGCGTTCGCGTTCTTCAACTGGCAGATCGGCTGGCTGCCGCCCAAGACGACGATCACGGCGATGGTGCTGGCGCTGGTGTTGTCGCAGGTGCTGGCGCACGGGATGACGCGGCCGCTGCGCGAGATGACGGGCGCGGTGCGGGCGATGGCGAAGGGCGACTACACGCGCCGCGTCCGCGCCACCACCCGGGACGAGGTGGGTGAGCTGGCGCAGGCGTTCAACCAGATGGCCGGCGACCTCGGCGACGCGGACCGGCAGCGCCGCGAGCTGATCGCGAACGTGTCGCACGAGCTGCGGACGCCGATCACGGCGTTGAGCGGGGTGCTGGAGAACCTGGTCGACGGCGTCGAGGACCCGGACCCGGCGACGTTGAAGACGGCGCTGCAGCAGACCGAGCGGCTGGCGACGCTGGTGGACGAGCTGCTGGACCTCTCGCGGCTCGACGCGGGGGCGATTCCGCTGCACAAGACGTCGTTCCCGCTGGCTTCGCTGTTGTCGGAGGCGGTTTCCGAGGCGGCGCTGGTGCGCGGGGTGACGTTCGAGGTGTCGGTCTCGCCGGCGGACGCGGTGGTGGTCGCCGACCGCGGGCGGCTGTTCCAGGTGGTGGCGAACCTGCTGGAGAACGCCGCCCGCCACGGCCCGGCGGGCGGGTCGGTGCAGGTGCTGGCCGAGGTCCGCCCGGGCGAGATCCGCATCGACGTGTGCGACGAGGGGCCGGGGGTCGCGCCGGCCGACCGGGAGCGGGTGTTCGAGCGGTTCACGCGGGGGGAGCGGCCGTCCGGCGGGGGGACGGGGCTCGGTCTGGCGATCGCGCGGTGGGCGGTGGAGCTGCACGGCGGGACGATCGGGGTGGTGGAGCCCTCGGCGGGGGTCGGGAGCCGGATCCGGGTGACGCTGCCGACGGGCTGACTTTCGGGTGGGTCCCGGTGTCTTGAATGAGTCATTCAGGACCTCCGGGGACCTGAATGACTCATTCAAGACCTTGGGGCTTCGGGGCGTTGGGTCCGCCAGCTCGGGAACTGGCGCGGCGGGTGGTGCGGGCGAGGATATTTGCGAACGTGAACGAGAGCTGAGGACGATGCCGAAGAGCAGGATCGATGAGCCCGGCGATTCGGGTGCGGACAAGCGAGTGCCGCGGGGCAAGCGGTCGGCGGGAGGTGGTTCGGGGGCGGCTTCACCGGTAGCTGCAGCCGGCGGATTCACCAGAGCGTCTTCGGCCCGAGCCGCCTTGGAGGCGGCGGGCGGCGGGACACGCGCCGACGGTGCCGGGCGAGCCGGGGCGGCCGGGCCCTCGGGGCCGGTCGGCGATGGGGTGTATGCCGGTGGTGTCGCGGGGGCTTCACCTGGGGCGGCAGGGGAAGCCCGCGCCGGCGGCGTCGCCGTGGCTGCTCCTCCGGTCCTCGTGCGGCCGATTCCGCCGCCGAAGTCCGCCGTCGTTCCGCTGCCGCCCGCCGTGCTGCCCGCTGCCGGGCTGGCCGGGGTGGCCGCCGCGCTCGTCTTGCCCGTCGACCGGCCCGGGGTCGGGTGGCTGCTGGCCGGGCTGGCCGTCACCGTTGCCGTCTTCCTCGCCGATCGGCGGTCGGTGGCGGGCGCCAGTTCCTTGACCTGGGGCAACGCCGGGTGGGCCGTCCTCGCCCTCGCCCTGCTCGGGATGGGCGCCGTGCGGGCGTCCGGGTGGCTGTTCGTCCTCTGCGTGCTCGGGGCCGTCGTCACCGGTTCGCTCGCCGTCGTGGGGAAGCGGACCGTCAACTCCATCCTCTACGACATGCTCGCCGTCCCCCTGGAAGCCCTGCGCGCCGTTCCGTGGGCCGGCCGCGGGCTGGGACGCTTCACCGCCCGCCGCGACGGGGTCGCCCGGAGGATCGGCCTCGCCGTGCTGGCCACCGCCGCGCTCGTCGCCGTCTTCGTGCCGCTGCTCGCCAGCGCCGACGCCGCCTTCGCCGCTGTGGTCAACGCTGTCATTCCCGACCTCAGCGTCGACGTCCTCGTGCGCTGGTGCTGCGTGTTCGTCGTCGCGGCACTGCTCGTCGCCGGAGCCTGCTACTTCCTCGCCGCCCCAGCGCGTCGCGCAGACCTCGACCGTCCATACCGGACGAAGTACGGTCTGGAATGGACGGTCCCCCTCACCGTCCTCGTCCTGCTGTTCAGCGTGTTCGTCGCCGTCCGGCTCGTCGTGCTGTTCGGCGGCACCGAGTACGTCCTGCGCACCAGCAACCTCACCGCCGCCGAGTACGCCCGCGGCGGCTTCTGGCAGCTGTGCGCCGTCACCGTGCTGACGCTGGCCATCGTGTCCGCGGCGTTGCGCTGGGCCCCGAACGTCACGAAGGCCGACCGGCTTCGCCAGCGCGTCCTGCTGGGCGCCTTGAGCGCGCTCAGCCTGGTGCTCGTCGGCTCGGCGTTGAGTCGCATGTGGACGTACCAGGAGGCCTACGGCTTCACGGTGTTGCGGCTGCTGGTCGAGGTCTGCGAACTGTGGTTCGGCGCGGTGTTCGTGCTGGTGCTGGCATCGCTGGCCAAGCTCCGCTCGGCGTGGCTGCCCCGCGCGGCGATCGGCGCCGCCGCCGCGGCGCTGCTGGTGCTCGCCGTCCTCGACCCGGAACGCCTCATCGCCGACGCCAACCTCGACCGCGCGGCCGCCGGCAAACCCCTGGACCACCGGTACCTGGCGGGCTTCTCCACCGACGTGGTCCCGGTGGTGTCGGCCCGGCTGCCGGAACCGCTCCGGACGTGCGTCCTGCGCCAGGTCCTCGCCGGCGACACCCCGGATGCCTGGCCGGCGTGGAACCTCAGCCGTTCGAGCGCCCGCGATGTGACTCTCGGCAGTTGTTGAACCACCGGTGCGAGCTGTGCGTAGTTAAGAGCGGTGCGCGGAAGTCACCGGGTCGTCGTGGGGGCGGCCCGACGGCTTCCGCGCGCCAAGCCGGGTGTTACCGCTTCGGGTGGTAACGCAATGTGTGCCTGTGCGCCGGCTCTGGTGTCGCGGATCTGCGACAGGGCGACGACTGACCTTCGATGAGTGCTTCACGCCTCCAGGTGGAGCCGTCGAGAATCGCTTGGTTGAGCCAGTCGGGGTCGTCGGCGAAGCGGGCCAGGTTGAGCAACCGCGCGTGTTCGTCGGGGGCGACCCGCAGCGCGCCGAGGATCGTGGCGAGCTCTTCGATCTTCGGTACGCGCTTGCCGCTTTCCCAGTTCGAGATGTTCTGGGGTGGCAGGCCGGTCGGGCGATCGCTGTTCCGTGTCGCGAACGCGCGTCAGAACGCGAAGACGTCGTCCGAGTCGCGGTCGGCTTCGCAGCGGTTCGCGTACGTCGTCCGGAACGACACCGGCTTGCCGTGCCACGTTCCGACCGCCGTCACGTCCACCGGGGCGTAGATCAGCGTGCACATCTGGTGGCGCGCGGGGATGCGCGAAAAGTCGCCGCCCGCGCTGGTGAGGACCGCGCACGCCTTGTCGTGCTTGGGGTGCGTGCCGCCGGCCGGGTCGCACGTCAGGACGACCGAGCCGATCCGGCCGGCCGTGTCGTGGGTGGTGAGCTGGAGCGTCGACGCCGGCGGCTGGGCGGGAGCGAGGCAGCTCAAGCCCACCAGGCAGGCGGCAAACGAAAACAAAGCCATATCGGTGTCATCGGCAGCCCGAGGCCGATCACTGTGCTCCACGTCCGGGTGAGTCTTCTTCGCTCGGGCGGGTGAGGTCCCACGCCAGCAGGGCCACGTACAGCGAGAGCATCGACTCCGGGTCCTCCAGCCGGACGCCGAGGACCTGCTCGATCCGGGCGAGCTGCTGGTAGTACGCCGTCCGTGAGGTGTGCGCCGCCGCCGCGGCCGCCGACTTGTTGCCGCCCTGCTCGCAGTAGTGGCGCAACGCCTGCACCAGCCGGCTGCCGGAAGCCGCGTCGCGCTGGAGCAGCGGCCCGAGCTCGCGCGCGGCGAACGCCGTCACCCGCTCGTCGCCCGCCAGCAGGTGCAGCAGGCCGCGCAGCCGGACGTCCGACAGCCGGTGCAGCACGCGCTCGCTGCCCGCCCCCAACGCGGCCGCCGCGACCTGGCCGGCTTCCAGGAGCGTCCGGCCCGCTTCGGCGGGCGTCGAGACCGTCGTGCCGACCGCGAGCACGCCGGGTGCGCTGCCCCGGGCCTCGTGGACGTCGGTGGCGAGCCGGTGCAGCACGGTGTCGGCGTTCGCTTCCGGCGACAGCGCGATCAGCGCCCGCACGCCGAGGTCGTCGGTCGCCACCAGCGCCGACACCTTCGCGCGGCGCGCCGCCAGGACCGTCGCCTCGGCCAGCTCACGCAGCACCGGCGGCGTGGACAGCGCGGGCCGCCCGGTGACGGCCAACCGGGGCCGGACCGCCAGCCCGACCAGCTGCCGCCCGGTCAATGGCACGGCCAGCGCCGAGGCCCGCGCCAGCAGCTCCGCCGTCGGGGCGGGCGACGCCAGCAGCTCGTGGAGCACGGCTCGGTGGGCCTGCCGCTCCAGGCCGTCCGAGTCCTTGGCGACCAGCCGGTGCACGGCCAGCGCGGACGCGGCCCGCTCGGCGACCACCCGGTGGCGGTGCGGCGGCTGGTCGGCGCAGACGACGACCAGCCGCGCCCAGTCGTGCCCCCGCGCGCCGACGACGGTGACCAGCCAGCCCGAGCCGGGGTGGTAGCCGGTCCGCTCGCCGATCTGGACGACGCGCGACCGGGCCGGCCAGCCGGTGAGCAGCTCGGCCGGGTCCACCCCGGCCGCGTCGTAGGCGAGGACCTCGTGTGACAGCGTCTCCAGCACCACCGGCTCCTCGGTCAGCCGGGCGACCTCACCCAGCACGACGCCGGGTTCGGCGCCCGCGACCGTCAGCGCGGTGAACGTCTCGTGCACGCGCTCGGCGGCGCGCAGCTCGGCGACCTGGGCGTCGACGATCTGGCCGTTCACCGCCTCGGTGACGCTCACGTACCGGGTCTCGCGCGAGAGCGTCACCAGCGGCAGGCCGTGCTTCTCGGCGGCCTCGACCAGCGCCGCGGGCAGCTTGTCGCTCCAGTGCCGGACCAGCTCGATCACCAGGCCGGCGGCCCCGACCCCGGCCAGGTCGGCGATGTAGCGGGCCAGCGCCGGGCCGTCGTCGGGCAGCGCGACCCCGGTCGTCAGCACCAGCTCCCCGCCGCGCAGCAGGTGCGCGATGTCGGCGACCTCGGCGACGTGCGCCCAACGCACGGGGGCGTCGAGCCCGCCCATGCCCGCGACGACGTGCGGACGGCCCTGGCGCAGCACCGGCAGCGCGAGCACCTCGGCGACGGTCGGGTACATGGCTCCTCGCGTGTGATCGGCAGGGACAGACTGTACGGCCGGGACGGCGAGTCCGTACACGTTGTCGATGGCGTTGGCGTGGCGCCCGCCCGGAGACTCGCAGGAGACGTCCCCGAGCGAAGGAGCGCATCGCCGTGACCGACCGCATCAGCCACTGGATCGACGGCAAGCCGTTCACCGGGACCACCGCGCGTTCGGGCGAGGTGTTCGACCCCGCCACCGGGCAGGTCCGGGCGCACGTCGACTTCGCCGGCGACGCCGAGGTCGAAGCCGCCGTCGCCGCGGCCAAGGCGGCGCTGCCGGGCTGGCGCGGGACGTCGCTGGCCGGCCGGACGCGGGTGCTGTTCGCCTTCCGCGAGCTGCTCGCCGCGCGCAAGCACGAGCTGGCGAAGATCGTCACGAGCGAGCACGGCAAGGTCGAGTCGGACGCGGCCGGCGAGGTCGCGCGCGCGATCGAGAACGTCGAGTACGCCTGCGGTGCCGCGCAGCTGCTCAAGGGCGGGTTCAGCGAGAACGCGTCCACCGGCGTCGACGTCTACTCGATCGCGCAGCCGCTCGGCGTGGTCGGCGTGATCTCGCCGTTCAACTTCCCGGCGATGGTGCCGCTCTGGTTCGTCCCGAACGCGCTGGCCTGCGGCAACACCGTCGTGCTCAAGCCGAGCGAGAAGGACCCGTCGGCGGCGGTGTTCATCGCCGAGCTCTTCGCCGAGGCCGGGCTGCCCGCGGGCGCGCTGAACGTGCTGCACGGCGACAAGGCGGCGGTCGACGGGCTCCTCGAACACCGCGACGTCAAGGCGATCTCGTTCGTCGGGTCGACGCCGATCGCGCGCTACGTCTACGAAACCGGCACCCGGCACGGCAAGCGCGTCCAGGCCCTCGGCGGCGCGAAGAACCACATGGTCGTGCTGCCGGACGCGGACCTCGACCTGGCCGCCGACGCCGCCGTGTCGGCCGGGTTCGGGTCGGCGGGGGAGCGCTGCATGGCGGTGTCGGTGGTCGTCGCGGTCGACCCGATCGGCGACGAGCTCGTGCGCAAGATCACCGAGCGGATGTCCGTGCTGCGCGTCGGCGACGGGCGTGACCCCGAATCGGAGATGGGACCCCTGGTCACGGCGGCGCACCACGCGCGCGTGAAGTCCTATGTGGACGCCGGGGTGTCGGCGGGCGCGTCGCTGGTGGTGGACGGCCGCGGCATCGAGGTGCCCGGTTCCCCGGACGGCTTCTGGCTCGGCCCGACGCTGTTCGACCACGTCCGCCCGGAGATGTCCATCTACACGGACGAGATCTTCGGCCCGGTTCTGTCGGTGGCGCGCACGGCTTCGTACGACGACGCGCTGGACCTGATCAACGCGAACCCGTACGGCAACGGCGTGGCGATCTTCACTGGCGACGGCTCGTCGGCCCGGCGGTTCCAGAACGAGGTCGAGGTCGGGATGGTCGGCGTGAACGTCCCCATCCCGGTCCCGGTGGGGTACTACTCCTTCGGCGGCTGGAAGGACTCGCTGTTCGGCGACAGCCACGCCTACGGGCCGGAGGGGTTCCACTTCTTCACCCGGACGAAGGTCGTGACGTCGCGGTGGCCGGACCGGTCGCACGCCGGGGTGAACCTGGGCTTCCCGCGCAACTCCTGAGCGCACGCGGGAATCGGGCGGGGCTCCGCCGGGTTGGCACCCGGTGGAGCTTTCCGACCGATGATGGGACGAACGATGAGCGCGAAGAACTCCGGCACCTTCACGATCGGCGGCGACCTGCCGGTGACCCGGCTCGGGTACGGCGCCATGCAGCTCACCGGGCCGGGGGTCTGGGGCGACCCGAAGGACCCCGACGAAGCCGTGCGCGTGCTGCGGCGCGCCGTCGAACTCGGCGTGACCCTGATCGACACCGCCGACGCCTACGGCCCCTTCGTCGCCGATCTGCTGATCAAGAAGGCCCTGCACCCCTACGCCGACGACCTCGTCATCGCGACCAAGGCCGGCTTCACCCGGCAGGGGCCGAACCAGTGGATCCCCGTCGGGCGGCCCGAGTACCTGCGGCAGCAGGTCGAACTGAGCCTGCGGCACCTCGGCGTCGACCGGATCGACCTGCTGCAGCTGCACCGGATCGACCCGAAGGTGCCCGTGGCCGAGCAGGTCGGCGAGCTGAAGAAGCTGCAGGACGAAGGCAAGATCCGGCACATCGGCCTGTCCGAGGTCAGCGTGGATCAGCTGAAGGAAGCGCAGAAGACCGCGGAGATCGTCTCCGTGCAGAACCTCTTCAACCTCGCCAAGCGCGACGCCGAACCGCTGCTCGACCACGCCACCGAGCACGGCATCGCCTTCATCCCGTGGTTCCCGCTGGCCACCGGCGCCCTCGCCGGGCCGGACAGCCCGCTCACGACGCTCGCCAAGGAGCACGATGCCTCGCCGTCGCAGCTCGCGCTGGCCTGGCTGCTCAAGCGATCGCCCGTCGTGCTGCCGATCCCGGGGACGTCGTCGGTCGCGCACCTCGAGGACAACGTCGCCGCCGCGGACATCGAGCTGACCGACGCCGAGTTCGACGCCCTGAGCAAGGCGGCCTCCTAAGAGGGGAGGACGTTGATCAGCAGCTTGCTGCGCGGCGTGGTGTAGACGGTGTTGGTGCGGTCCGGCTGGATCCGCTCGCGGAGCTTCCGCTCCACCGGCTGGGTCCGGCCGCCCGCCTTCAGGTAGTAGTGCTCGTGGTAGCCCTGGCTGAGCCGGGTGGAGAGCGCGATCGGGTAGTCGCCTTCAGGTCGTTGCCTGCCGAAGTCGTGGGTCCAGCCCGTGGTCGCGACCAGCTGCCCGCTCCGCACGTCCGCCAGCCGGCGCCAGCAGACGAACGCGAACCAGGCGGTGATCGCCACGATCGGGACGATGGTGCCGAGGACTTCGGCAGCGGTCTCGGCCACGGCAGCGAGCATCACCACCACGATGAGACCGGCGACGACCAGGACGGCCGCCACCCAGAAGTTGAGGTCGAGCAGCTTTCCCCGTTGCGAGGGGTGGAGCCGGCCGTGGCGATTGGCCAGCTCCACCTCGGCCTGCTCGATCACTCGGCCTCGCCTTCGGGGTGTTCCTTCTCGTAGGCCTCTTGGCCCTCGTGGTAGCGGTCGATCTGTTCGTTCTCCTGACGGCGGCCCTCGGTCACGACACCGACGGTGTCCGCGGTGCTCCACCCCGGATAGCCGCCGGCCTTCTGCCACTCCGCCGGCTTGAGCGCGCTGCGGCCGTCCTCCGAGTACGTGTCGCCGGCTTTTTCGATCTTCTCGCGACCGGGGACGTGCGACTCGGCGGCGTCGCTCCACCCCTTCGCGGTCTCCTCGGCGGATTTGGCCTCTTTGCCGGCCTGCTTCAGCTCGTTCGCTTTGCGCTCGATGCCCGCGGCCGTGTCGACGCTCTTGTCCACGATCTTGTCGACGCCCTTGCCCACCTTCTTCAGCGCGTTCGCCGCGCCTTCGAGGGCCGCCTTCGACTTGCCCGCGCCCTTCGCCAGGCTCTCGAGCTTCTCGACGATCTTCGCGATGCGCGTGCTGATCTTCTCGGCGAGCACGCCGCCCTCGACGACCGTGTCGGCGATGAACGCCGCGATCGTGCCGCCGAAGGTGCACCAGGACGCGGCGAGCGCGGCCAGCGCCTTGACGATCAGCTCGCCCACGAACGACGAGATCATGTCGCGGATCAGCCCGCGTTCCGTGCCGACCAGCGCCGCGCCGACGTTCATGGCGGTCGACGCGTCCCCGGCGTGCGACGCGGCGCCGCGCAGGACACCGACGTAGCTTTCGGCCGTCCGCTGGTAGGCCTCGGCGGAGCCGCAGTCGCTGAAGGACTGCTGGACCTTCTTGGCCTGCCGCTCGTAGCTCTCGGCCGTCTCGGTGAGCTGCTTCGCGATGTTCGTCCAGGTCACGGCCTTGGCGGTGACGGCTTCGGGCTTGCCGGCGAGCTTGTCGAGGCCGTCCTTGAGGAAGCTGATGTGCTCGATCAGCCAGCCGACGCCGGCGCCGGCCAGCGTGCCGAGCGGGTCCATCGCCGCGCCGAGCAGGTCGAGCGCGTCGGTGCCGACGTCCATGGCGAGGTTGCCCCAGTCGCCACTGCGGGCGTCGGTGAGCGTCGACGCGGCGTCGCTGAAGATGCCCGCGCCGCCGGTCTGGGCGTTGAGGTTGTCCAGTTCGCCCTTGGAGCCGTCGCCCATGCCGCTCCAGAAGCCGCCCGGCGACTCGGCCGTCGCGACCAGTGCGTTCTCGGTCATGCCGGGAGCTCCTTGCCGATGCCCTCGAGCAGGCACTTCGTCTGCTGTTCGTGGTCGCGGAACGCCGTGTGCGCGGTCTTCACCCGGTCCGCGACCTCGTGGCCGGCCTCGACGGCGGCGCTCAGGAAGCTGTCGGCGGTGTCCACCCACGCCTGGATCGGCAGCGCGAACACCTGCCCGACCAGGCCGAACGCGTCGAAGTCGAGCGCACCGGCGGTGCCGGCGGCCTCGACCGCCTGCTGGACCCGGTCGGCGATCTCCCGGATCTCGTCCTCGTGGCCGCCGAGGACGTCGAAGTCGACCTTCATCGCCCGCTCGGCCATCAGAGCCCCCGGCGCAGGATCGGGCCGCCGAAGTCCTCGTCGTCGTCCGGGCGCGGCCGGGCCGGGCGCACGGGCGGCGGTGGGGTTTCCTGCTGCGTTCCGGTGAATTTCCAGTGCGACGGTGCCGGTTCTTCTGGGGGCAATTCGGGCGTCGGAATCTGTTCCCGCAGGAATTCCATCGCGTCGCTGTCGGCGCCGATCACCGGCGCCATGATCGCGGTCAGCTGCTGGGCGGCGTCGACCTGAGCGCGTTTCGCGGCCGCGAGGACGGCCTGGGCGAGCCGGGCCCGCGGCAGCTCGTCCGCACGCGGGCCGAAGGTGAGTTCCTGCAGCGCACCGCTGGTGTTGACGGTGACCGTGACGGCTCCGTCGGCACTCGAGGCGGTCGCCGAGACGCGCTCGAGCCGCGCTTTCGCCTCGGCCGCGCGCCGGGCGATATCGGGCATTCCGGCCGAAGCGGGTTGAATTCGGTTCACGGCGACCTCGGAGTCGGGGGAGGGCATGCGGGTCAGAGGCAGCAAACCGCTTTTCGGTTCCCCCTTCAAGCCGGAATTCCGTTCCGGGAAGAATGCATGGGAATTCGTTTGTGCGTTCTTTACCCGGCGCCCGGCCCGGCGCCTGGCGGTGCTCGGGGTCCGGGTGTGCTGTGGGGCGGACGCGATGTCTTGAATGACTCATTCACCTCGTCCGACGACATGAATGAGTCATTCAAGACGTTCGAGCAGGCCCGCGCGGCCCCTTAGCGAGCGCCCCGCGATGCGGCCGGCGAGCGAGCCCCGCACCCGGGACCCCGACGCGGACGGGCGGGGTTGAGCACGACCGGCTCAGGCTTCCGTAAACTCAAGGTGAGCAGCGAGCGAGGTAGGTGAGGAACCGGTGGCCAACGCGGACGAGCGCCGCTTCGACGTGCTGCGCGCGATCGTCGCCGACTACGTGTCCAACCAGGAACCGGTCGGCTCGAAGGCGATCGTCGAACGGCACAACCTGGGCGTGTCGAGCGCCACGGTGCGCAACGACATGGCCGCCCTCGAAGAAGAGGGCTACATCACCCAGCCGCACACCAGCGCCGGGCGCGTGCCGACCGACAAGGGTTACCGCCTCTTCGTCGACCGGCTGTCGGAGGTCAAGCCCCTGAGCGCCGCCGAGCGCCGGGCCATCACGACCTTCCTTGACAGCGGCACCGACCTCGACGACGTCCTCAAGCGCTCGGTCCGGCTGCTCGCGCAGCTGACCCGGCAGGTCGCCGTCGTCCAGTACCCGATGCTGACCAACGCCAAGGTGCGCCACCTCGAAGTGGTGCCGCTCACCCCGGCGCGGCTGATGCTGGTGCTGATCGCCGACAACGGCCGCGTCGACCAGCGCACGGTCGACCTCGGCGACGTCGTCACCGAAGAAGACGTCGCGCGGCTGCGGTCCGTGCTGAACACGGCCATGTCCGGACGGCGGCTCAACGACGCCGCCGCGCGCGTCGCCGAACTGCCCGACCAGGCACCCGGCGAGCTGCGGGACGCGCTCATCCGCGTCACCACCGTCCTGGTCGAGTCGCTGGCCGAGCACCCCGAAGAACGCCTGGTCCTCGGCGGCACCGCGAACCTCACGCGCAACGTCGCCGACTTCCCGGGTTCCCTGCGCCAGGTCCTCGAAGCCCTCGAGGAGCAGGTGGTCGTGCTCAAGCTGCTGGCCGCCGCGCGCAACCCCGGTGCGATCACGGTGCGCATCGGTGAGGAAAATGAAGACGAGCAGATGCGCAGCACCTCGGTCGTCTCGATCGGATACGGCCAGGACATGGTGCTCGGCGGCATGGGGGTGGTCGGCCCGACCCGGATGGACTACCCCGGCACGATCGCCGCGGTGCGCGCGGTCGCCAACTACGTGGGGCAGATCCTGCACGGCCGCTGAGCCGGGCAGAGCAGAAGGAGAAGCAGAGACGGTGGCGAGGGACTACTACGGCATCCTCGGGGTGGCCAAGAACGCGAGCGATCAGGACATCAAGCGCGCGTACCGGAAGCTGGCCCGGGAGCTGCACCCCGACGTCAACCCGTCGGAAGACGCGCAGCACAAGTTCAGCGAGGTTACGACGGCCTACGAGGTGCTGTCCGACCCGCAGAAGCGCAAGATCGTCGACCTCGGCGGCGACCCGATGGACGGCGGCGCGCGCGGCGGGGGCGGCGGCGACCCGTTCGCCGGGTTCGGCGGCCTCGGCGACATCATGGACGCCTTCTTCGGCGCGGCCGGCGGAGGCGGCGGCGGGCGCGGGCGCGGACCCCGCAGCCGCGTCCAGCCCGGCTCCGACGCGCTGATCCGGCTCGGCCTCAGCCTCGAGGACTGCGCCACCGGCGTCGACAAGGAGATCGCCGTCGACACCGCGATCGTCTGCGACCTCTGCCGCGGCGCGGGCACCACCGAAGGCACCGGCGTCAAGACCTGCGACACCTGCGGCGGCGCCGGCGAGGTCCAGTCCGTCCAGCGGTCCTTCCTCGGCCAGGTCGTCACGGCCCGCCCGTGCCCGGTCTGCCGCGGCTTCGGCGAGGTCATCCCCGACCCCTGCCGCCAGTGCGGCGGCGACGGCCGCATCCGCGCCCGCCGCAACGTCACCGCCAAGATCCCGCCGGGCGTCGGCGACGGCATGCGCATCCGCCTCTCCGGCCAGGGCGAGGTCGGGCCCGGCGGCGGCCCGGCCGGCGACCTCTACGTCGAGATCGACGAGACCCCGCACGAGGTCTTCGTCCGCCAGGGCCACGACCTGCACTGCAACTTCCGCATCCCGATGACCACCGCCGCCCTCGGCGCCACGGTGCCCATCTCCACGCTGATCGACGGCGACTACGACCTCGACGTCGAACCCGGCACCCAGCCCAACGCCGAGCTCGTCCTCACCGGCAAGGGCATGCCCCGGCTGCGGTCCTCCGGCCGCGTCGACGGCCGCGGCGACCTCCACGTCCACATCGACGTCGTGGTCCCGACCAAGCTCGACGAAGCCCAGCGCGACCTCCTCGTCGAGCTCGCCCAGCAGCGCGGCGAAGAAGTCCCCACGCTGGCGTCCAACGGCGCCAAGCACGGCGGCCTGTTCTCGAAGCTGCGCGCCAAGAACCACCGCTGACCGTGCCCGACACCACCCTGCCGGTCTTCCTCGCCGCCTCCGTGCCCGCTTCCGGGCGCACGGTCCTCGACGGCGAGGAAGCCCGGCACGCGGCCACGGTCCGCCGCCTGCGCACGGGGAAGCGGCTCGTCCTCTCCGACGGCGCGGGCACCATGGCCCGCTGCGTCGTCGAAGCCGTCCAGCCCGGCCGCGACGCCGCCCTGACGCTGTCGATCGAAGAGCGCTGGACCGAGGAACCGCCCGCCCTGCGCGTCGTGCTCGCCCAAGCCCTGGCCAAGGGCGACCGCGGCGAACTCGCGGTCGAACTCGCCACCGAAGCCGGCGTCGACGCCATCGTCCCCTGGCGCGCCGCCCGCAGCGTCGCCAAGTGGGAAGACGGCGGCCGCGGCGACAAAGCCCTCGCCCGCTGGCGCGCCACCGCCCGCGCGGCCGCCAAACAAGCCCGCCGCGCCCACGTCCCCGACGTCACCGAACCCGCCGGCACCCGCGAGCTCGCCGGCCTGATGGCGACGACGTCCCTCGCGATCGTCCTCGAGTCCGACGTCCCCGACCGCCTCACCGACCTCTCCCTGCCCGACACCGGAGACTTGCTCCTGGTCGTGGGCCCGGAAGGCGGCATCACCGACGAAGAACTCCACACCCTGCGCGAAGCCGGCGCCCACGCCGTCCGCCTCGGCACGACCGTCCTCCGCACCTCCACCGCCGCAGCCGTCGCCCTCGGCGCACTCGGCGCCCTGACCACCCGGTGGAGGTAAGAAGATCACCGGAAAAAAGACCCCCGATTTTGCGCCCAGTTATGGCGCGATCACACTCCGACCCGTTACTCTCGTTTACTAACGCGCCACACACCGTTTCCGGGTCCGGCGCGCCACTGGGAAAGCACAGACCCCGCCGGGCACCTCCCCCCTCGGTCCGGCGGCCGCCGCGGTGGCGGTAGATCGACCCCCAGGGTCTACCGCTCCGCGGCCCCCTTCTCTCGCTTCGCTCCTTCAGTGGGCCGCTTCTCGTTCGTTGTGTCTTCTGGGGGTCAAACCCCCAGACCCCCAGCCGGGGGTTCCCCCCCGGACCCCCCCCGCGGCTCGCGCTCGGTGTCTGTCTTGGGGGCGGCTCTCTGTCGATAGGGTGTCTTCCATGAGTGAGGATGAGACTCTCTTCGAGCAGATCATTGCTGGTGAGATCCCTGCTGATGTTGTCTACCAGGATGATCTGACCTTTGCCTTTCGGGATATTCGGCCTCAGGCGAAGGTTCATGTGCTTGTTGTGCCCAAGAAGCGGTATCGGAACTTGGGGGAGCTTGCTGCTGGGGACCCGGGGCTTCTTGCCGCTGTTGCTCTGACTGCTCGGCGGGTTGCTGAACTTGAGGGTGTCCTCGAGTCGGGGTATCGGGTTGTCTTCAACACCGACTCGGATGCTGGGCAGACCGTTTTTCATGTTCATGCCCATGTGCTCGGGGGTGAGCCTCTGGGGCTCTTCGGGGCTCCTGAGCAGGACTAGGCGAAACCCGTCTGCGTTCTGTCGGTGGGTGCCAGTAGCATCGGTGGGGTCCGTTCTCCCTCACCGAGAAAGCAGGCCTGAGGCCACGTGGCCGGAACCGTACCGGGTGGAGCCGCCCGACCCGACGTCCCCGGGGACGTCGCCAAGACCGAGGATGCCGCCGTCCAGGCCGCGCAGTCCCGGTTCCCCATCCCCGACGCCGCCGCGCTCAGCCTGCTCGGCTCCCGCGACGAGAACCTGCGCGTCGCCGAGGAACTCCTGGCCGCCGACGTCCACGTCCGCGGCAACGAGGTCACCCTCACCGGCGCACCCGCCGACGTCGCCTTCGCCGAACGCGTCTTCGCCGACCTCGTCACCCTCGCCACCGGCGGGCAACAGGTCGGCCCGGACACCGTCCGCCGCACCATCGGCATGCTCTCCACCGGAGACGCCTCGCCCGCCGAGGTCCTCAGCCTCAACATCGTCTCCCGCCGCGGCAAGACCATCCGGCCCAAGACGCTCAACCAGAAGCGCTACGTCGACGCCATCGACAAGCACACCGTCGTCTTCGGCATCGGCCCCGCCGGCACCGGCAAGACCTACCTCGCCATGGCGAAAGCCGTCCAGGCCCTCCAGGCCAAGCAGGTCACCCGCATCGTGCTGACCCGCCCCGCCGTCGAAGCCGGCGAGCGCCTCGGCTACCTGCCCGGCACGCTCAACGAGAAGATCGATCCCTACCTGCGGCCCCTCTACGACGCGCTGCACGACATGGTCGAACCCGAGTCCATCCCGCGGCTCATGCAGGCCGGCACCATCGAGATCGCGCCGCTCGCCTACATGCGCGGCCGCACCTTGAACGACGCCTTCATCATCCTCGACGAGGCCCAGAACACCACGCCCGAGCAGATGAAGATGTTCCTCACCCGCCTCGGCTTCGGCTCCAAGATCGTCGTCACCGGCGACATCACCCAGGTCGACCTGCCCAACGGCCAGCGCAGCGGCCTCCGCGTCGTCCGCGACATCCTCGGCGGCGTCGACGGGCTCCACTTCTCCGAACTGACCAGCCAGGACGTCGTCCGGCACAAGCTCGTCGGCGACATCGTCGACGCCTACGAGAAGTGGCAGGCCGTGCAGGACGCCCAAGACCAGCAGCAGGGCAACGGCTGGAAGGGCAACCGGCGGTGAGCATCGAAATCGCCAACGAGTCCGGCGTCGACGTCGACGAGACCTCCATCGTCTCGGCGGCCCGCTACGCCCTCGACAAGATGGAGGTCAGCCCGCTCGCCGAGCTGTCCATCCTGCTCGTCACCCTCGAAGTCATGGAAGACCTGCACGAACGCTGGATGGACCTCCCCGGGCCCACCGACGTCATGGCCTTCCCGATGGACGAGCTCGACTCCTCCCGCCGCCCGGACGCGCCCGACGCGTCCCCGGCGCTGCTCGGGGACATCGTGCTCTGCCCGGCGTTCGCCAAGGACCAGGCCAAGACCGCGGGCCACGCCCTGATCGACGAGCTGCACCTGCTCACCGTGCACGGCTGCCTCCACCTCCTCGGCTACGACCACGCCGAACCCGCCGAAGAACGCGAGATGTTCGCCCTCCAGAAGCGGATCCTCGGCGAGTACCAGGACGCCGTCGCCGCCCTGCAGAAGCGCGACGCCCAGCGCAACACCGACGACCGCGTCCTCGGCATCGCCGGGCTCGACGCGGCCACCACCCCGGCCGCCGAACCACCCGCCGGGGAAACGCCCTAGCGCCGGCCATGGTCCAGCTCCTCTTCGCGATCGCGCTCGTGCTCCTCGCGGGCGTGTTCGCGGCGGCCGACGCCGCCATCAGCACCGTGTCGCAGGCCCGGGCCGACGGCCTCGCCCGCCTGGGCCTGCCCGGCGCCCGCCACCTCGCCGCGGTCGTCGCCGAACGCCGCCGGCACATCAACCTGCTCCTCCTGCTGCGCCTCGGCTGCGAGCTCACCGCCACCGTGCTCGTCACCGTCTTCGTCGGCACCCGCCTGGCGCCACTCGGCCTCGCCGTGCTGGTCACAGCGGTCGTGATGATCGTCGTGAGCTACGTCCTCATCGGCGTCGGCCCCCGCACCCTCGGCCGCCAGCACCCCTACCGCATCGGCCGCTACGTCGCCGGGCCCGTCCGCGTCCTCGGCTCGATCCTCGGCCCGCTGTCCCGGCTGCTCATCCTCATCGGTAACGCCATCACCCCCGGCCAGGGCTTCCGCGAAGGCCCGTTCACCTCCGAAGTCGAGCTGCGCGAGCTCGTCGACCTCGCCCAGGAACGCGGCGTCGTCGAGGACTCCGAGCGCGAGATGATCCACTCGGTGTTCGAGCTCGGCGACACCGTCGCCCGCGAGGTCATGGTGCCGCGCACCGAGATCGTCTGGATCGAGCGCACCAAGACCGTCCGCCAGGCATTGGCGCTGGCCCTGCGCACCGGCTTCACCCGGCTCCCGGTGATCGACGACTCCGTCGACGACATCGTCGGCGTCGTCAACATCAAGGACCTGATGTCGGCGTACATGGACCCGGACGGGTCGAGCACGGTCGTCGACACCCTGATGAACGAAGCCTCCTTCGTCCCCGACTCGAAACGGCTCGACGAGCTCCTCAAGGAAATGCAGCGCTCGCACCACCACCTGGCGGTCGCCGTCGACGAGTACGGCGGCACCGCCGGCCTGCTCACCATCGAGGACGTCCTCGAGGAGATCGTCGGCGAGATCACCGACGAGTCCGACGCCGACGAGCGCCCCGAGGTCGAGGAGCTCACCGACGGCGCCGTCCGCGTCTCCTCCCGGATGAGCGTCGACGACCTGGGCGAGCTCTTCGGCATCGACCTCGAAGACCACGACGTGGAGACCGTGGGCGGGCTGCTCGCGGAACGACTGGGTAGGGTCCCGCTACCGGGGGCCGAAGCCGAGGTCGCCGGCCTTCGGCTGTTCGCCGAAGGGGGCAAGGACCGGCGCGGCCGCATGCGCATCACCTCGGTGGTCGTGCACCCGGCCGACGCCGAGGCGATGACCGACCCGGCCGACCGCACCAGCCGGCGCCGCACCCGCCTGCCCCACCCCGACGAACGCGACAGGAGCGTCGAACATGCCTGACCTCGAGGCGGAGGACCAGAAACTGGTCACCCTCGCCCGGTCCTCGCGCGCCCGCATCCAGGCCCCCGAAGGCGCCGCGGTCCGCGACACCGACGGCCGCACCTACGCCGCGGGCACGGTCGACCAGCCGTCGTTCAAGCTCACCGCGCTCCAGGCCGCGGTCGCCGCCGCGCTGTCCAGCGGCGCCGAAGGCATCGAAGCCGCCGCCGTCGTCACCAGCGAGGGCCTGCTCAAGGGCGCGTCCGTGCACGCCGTCCGCGACATCGCGAAGTACGCGCCGATCATCCTCGCCGACCCCGACGGCGAGATCCTCGAGGTGCTGAAGCGATGACCGAACACCGCTCCGGCTTCGCCTGCTTCGTCGGCCGCCCCAACGCGGGCAAGTCGACGCTGACCAACGCCCTCGTCGGCACCAAGGTCGCGATCACCTCCAGCAAGCCGCAGACCACCCGCCACGCGATCCGCGGCATCGTGCACCGGGAGGACGCCCAGCTCGTCCTCATCGACACCCCCGGCCTGCACCGCCCCCGCACCCTGCTCGGCGAGCGGCTCAACGACATCGTGCACACGACGTGGTCCGAAGTGGACGTCGTGGGATTCTGCGTGCCGGCGAACGAAAAGATCGGCCCCGGCGACAAGTTCATCGCCGCCGAGCTGGCGAAGATCGCGAAGCGCACGCCGGTGATCGGCATCGTCACCAAGACCGACCTCGTCCAGCCCCAGCAGGTCGCCGAGCAGCTGCTCGCGCTGCAGGACGTCATGGACTTCGCCGAGCTGATCCCGGTGTCCGCGGTGGACGGCTTCCAGGTCGGCGCGCTCGCGGACCTGCTCGTCGGCAAGCTCCCCGAAGGCCCGCAGCTCTACCCGGGCGGCGAGCTCACCGACGAACCCGAGCAGACGCTGGTGGCCGAGCTGATCCGCGAGTCGGCGCTGGAGGGCGTCCGCGACGAGCTGCCGCACTCGATCGCCGTCACCGTCGAGGAGATGCTGCCGCGCGAAGGCCGGGACGACCTCATCGACGTGCACGCGTTCCTGTACGTGGAGCGGCCCAGCCAGAAGGGCATCATCCTCGGGCACAAGGGCGAGCGGCTGCGCGAGGTCGGCGCCACCGCCCGCAAGAACATCGAGGCGCTGCTCGGCTCCAAGGTCTACCTCGACCTGCACGTCAAGGTGGCCAAGGAGTGGCAGCGGGATCCCCGCCAGCTGCGCCGGCTCGGGTTCTGACGTGCCCGAGCAGCCGCGGCCGCCCGCCGACTACAACCCCGGCCCCCCGCCCGCGAACAACCTGGCCTGGGGCATCGTCGCCGCGATCATCTGCCTGCCCTTCGGCATCGTCTCGATCTTCCAGGCGGCCAAGGTGGAGAAGTTCTGGGCACAGGGTGACCCGGACGCCGCCCGCGGCGCGGCCGGTGCCGCGCGGCGCTGGGCGATCATCGGTGCCGTCGTCGGAGTGGTGTTCTGGGTCGCCCTGGTCGCCGGCGGTGTCCTGCTGCTGGGAACGCTGCTCGACGACGCCGCGTCCCACTGAGGCACGTCGGCAGCAGGAGGCGATCCCGGTGACCCACCCCTACCAGCAGTACCCGCCGCCCCACGGGTGGGTGCCGAACTACGGGCCGCCACCGGACAACAACCTGGTCTGGGCGATCCTGTCGACGGTGATGTGCTGCCTGCCGTTGGGTATCGTCGCCATCGTGAAGGCGAGCCAGGTCAACTCCCTGTGGTTCCAGGGCTTCCACGCCGAAGCGCACCGGGCCGCCGACGAAGCGCGCCAGTGGGCGATGTGGTCGGCGATCTCCTTCGGCATCCTGATCGCCCTCTACCTGGTGTTCATCCTGGTCATGTTCGCCCTCGTCGGCGTCTCCTTCTGGTCGCTGCTGCCATGACGACCGTCTACACGGGATACCCGGCCCGCGGTGTGAAGGCCACGCTGCGCGCCCTCGGCGCCCCGATGGCCGTCGTCGGCGGGCTCGGCGTCTGCTGCGCGGCCGTCCTGATCGGCGACCCGACCACCCCCGGCGGCTGGCTCCCCGTCTGCCCGACCAAGGCGCTGTTCGGCATCGACTGCCCCGGCTGCGGTGGCATGCGGATGGCGTACAGCCTGATGCACGGCGACCTCCCCGCGGCCCTGCACTACAACGCCGTGTCGCTCGTGTTCATCCTGCTCTTCGTCTGGAGCACGGTCGCCTGGACGGTCGGGCGGCTGCGTGGCCGCTGGGTGAACAGCTGGCTGCACTGGCGCTGGACCCCGCTGACCGTCGGCGTCGTGTTCGCCGTCTGGTTCGTCATTCGCAACCTCCCGTTCGCCCCGTTCACCGGCCTGCGCGTCTGATTTCGACGGACGGGAACCGCTTCGCCACGCACCGCGTCGGAGGCTCGTGCGGTTCACCCGGACAGTGGACGCCTGGCGGCGGCGCCGCAGGTGAACCGAGTACGCTCCCGCGGACCAGTGCCGTACATTCGCACCGGTTCCGCACGAAGCGTGCGGTGGAGTGACCAGCGAGGGGGATACCCAGATGACCGATCCCTACGGTCAGCAGCCGTTCGGGCAGCAGCCCGGCGGCCAGCAGCCGTTCGGACAGCCGCCGCCCGGTCAGGCGCCGCCTTATGGCCAGCAGGCGCCCTTCGGGCAGCCCGCGCCGTACGGCCCGCCGGGAGCTCCCTTCGGCGCACCGCAGAACTACGCGAACTGGGGCCAGCGTGCCGGCGCGCTGATCATCGACCAGGCGCCGATCATCGTCGTCTACATCCTCGCGGTGATTCTGACCTTCAGCGGCGCGCGCCCCATCGGCTTCGCCCTGTACGGCCTGGGCGGCCTGATCGGTCTCGGCTGGGCCGTCTACAACCGGTGGATCCAGCAGGGCAACACCGGGCAGTCGCTGGGCAAGCGCATCCTCGGGATCAAGCTGGTTTCGGAGCAGACCGGGCAGCCGGTCGGCGCCGGCACCGCGTTCCTGCGCGACCTCTGCCACATCGTCGACGGTCTCCCTTGCTACGTCGGCTACCTGTGGCCGCTCTGGGACGACAAGAGCCAGACCTTCGCGGACAAGATCGTCACCTCCGTGGTGGTGCTGGCCGACGCGACTCCCGGCCAGCCGCCGTTCGGCCAGCCCGGTGCCCAGCCGTTCGCCGGTGGCTACCCGCCGCCGGGGCAACAGCCCGGCCAGTTCGGCCAGCAGCCCGGCGGGTTCACCCAGCAGCCCCCGTCCGGCGGCTTCGACCAGCCCCAGTCCGGGGGCTTCGGCCAGCCGCAGCCGGGAGGGTTCCCACAGCAGCCGTCCTCCGGTGGTTTCCCGCAGCAGCCCCAGTCCGGTGGCTTCGCCCAGCCGCAGCCGGGCCGGCCGCTCGCCCCGCCGCCGGGCGGGTCGGCCTTCGACGAGGTCGAGCGCACCGAGATGCTCCGCCCGGACGCCCCCGCCGGGGGCGGGTCCGCGTTCGACGAGCAGGCCGAGCGCACCCAGATGCTGCGGCCCGAGGCGCACGGCGAAGCCGGCGAGACGCAGAAGATCGACCCCGGGCAGTTCGGGCAGCCGCCGAACCAGCCGCCACACCACTGACACTTCTTTCCGCACCGCCGCCGGGTACGACCCGGCGGACGTTCACGAGTAATTGGGGTACCAGTTCATGACCAATCCCTACGGCCAGCAGCAGCCGCCCTACGGCCAGCAGCCGCAGTCCGGCGGATTCCCTCAGCAGCAGCCCGGCTACGGCCCGCCGTCGGGCGGGATGCCCGCGCCCTACGGGCAGCCCGCGCCGTACGGCCAGCCCCCGACCGGCGGCTTCGGCGCCCCCGGCTACGGCATGCCCGGCGGTGGCGGCGACATCAACGCCATCAAGGACTACAAGGGCTGGGCGATCGCCTCGCTCTTCCTGGGCGGGCTCATCCTCGGCATCTTCGCGATCATGAAGTCGAACGAGGTCGGCACGTACAAGATGCAGGGCAACTACATGATGGCGGAGCAGGCGTCGCGCACCACCAAGACGCTCTGCCTGATCTCCACCATCCTGGGCAGCATCGGCTGCGTCGTGGCGATCATCGCGATCATCGCCTCGGCCGTGGCCGTCAGCACCTGCTACGGCTACTACTGCTGATTACGCGGGGCGCTCCACCCCGGCGTCGCCCACAAGTGGGACGATGTCGGGGTGGTGAACCTCTACCGCGACACCGGGGTGGTGTTGCGCACGCACAAGCTGGGTGAGGCCGACCGGATCGTCACCCTGCTCACGCGCCGGCACGGCAAGGTCCGCGCCGTCGCGAAGGGTGTGCGGCGGACGTCTTCGCGGTTCGGGGCCCGGCTGGAGCCGTTCGGCCACGTCGACGTGCAGTTCTACACCGGCCGCACGCTCGACGTGATCACCCAGGTCGAGACCGTGGACGCGTTCGCCCTCCCGCTGGTCGCCGACTACCAGCGCTACACCGCGGCCAGCGCGATCGCCGAAACCGCGGACCGGCTCTCGGCCGAAGAGGGCGAACCGGTGCTCAAGCTCTACCTCCTCGTCTGCGGCGCACTGCGGTCCCTCGCCGCCGGGGAGCGTGACGCGTCCCTCGTGCTCGACGCGTTCTTCCTCCGCGCGATGTCCTACGCCGGCTGGGCACCCGCGCTCACCGAGTGCGCCCGCTGCGGCCTGCCCGGCCCCCACGTCGCGTTCAGCGTCACGGCCGGCGGCTCGATGTGCCAGGACTGCCGCGTGCCCGGCTGCGTGCACCCCGCGCCCGAGGTCCTCGACCTGCTCACCGCCCTCCTGCACGGCGAATGGCCGCTGGCCGAGGCGACCCTGCCGGGCACCCGCCGCGACGCGAGCGGCCTGGTCGCGGCCCACCTGCAGTGGCATCTGGAGCGCCAGCTCCGGTCCCTGCCCCTGGTCGAGCGACGCGCCCGGGAGACCGTGGTGCGCGGGCAGTAGGGTCGAGCCTGATCGATTTTCACCCATCCAGGGAGGCTCGCAGTGCTGCGCAGGGGACGCGAGAACAAGGCGTCGCGGTACGAGCTGCGGGCCCCGGATCCACATCCGTCCGGCGCGGTGCCGCCGGAGATCCCGCGCGAGCTGGTCCCGAAGCACGTCGCGCTGGTCATGGACGGCAACGGCCGCTGGGCCAACCAGCGCGGCCTGCCGCGGATCGAAGGCCACAAGCGCGGGGAAGCGGTGATGATCGACGTCGCCGCCGGTGCGGTCGAGATCGGCGTCAAGTGGCTCTCGGTGTACGCGTTCTCGACGGAGAACTGGAAGCGCAGCCCCGAAGAGGTGCGGTTCCTGATGGGCTTCAACCGCGACACGATCCGCCGTCAGGTCGACTACCTCGGTTCGATCGGCGTGCGCATCCGCTGGGCCGGGCGGCGGCCGAAGCTGTGGGCGTCGGTGATCAAGGAGCTGCAGGCGGCCGAGGAGAAGACCAAGCACAACACGGCGCTGAACATGACGATGTGCGTCAACTACGGCGGCCGCGCCGAGCTGGGTGACGCGATGCAGCGGATCGCGCGGGACGTCGCCGACGGCAAGTTGAACCCGGACAAGGTCACCGAGAAGACCATCGGCAAGTACCTGTACCAGCCGGACATGCCGGACGTGGACCTGTTCCTGCGGCCCTCGGGCGAGCAGCGGACGTCGAACTTCCTGCTGTGGCAGTCGGCCTACGCCGAGATGGTCTACCAGGACACGCTGTTCCCGGACTTCGACCGGACGCACCTGTGGCGCGCGTGCTTGGAGTTCGCGAAGCGGGATCGCCGCTTCGGTGCCGCTGTCGACCAGGCGTCTTCGTCATGAGCGCGACCGAAGCTGCCGAGACCGCGGAGCTGCTGACGCAGGCGAAGGAGTCCCTCGAGCGCTACCTCGAGGTGCACGTCGACGACGACGGCGCGCTGACGTTCGCCCACGGCGACGTCCCGTGCGTGATCCAGGCGACCCGGCTCGGCGAGGGCCTCACCGTGCTGACGCTGACCTGCGTGGTCGGCTGGGACCTCCCGGACGGGCCGGAGCTGTCGATCGCCGTCGCCGAGCGGGCGGGCCAGGGGCTGTTCGGGACGCTGGGCGTCGGACACTCGGACAACGGCGTGGACGTGACCCTGCGGTACGCGTTCCCGGCGGCGGGCCTCGACGTGGCGGCGCTCGGGACGCTGCTGATGCTGGTCGTGTCGACGGCGTCGCAGCTGCGGACCGATTTGCCGGGAATCGTGCCCGGCGAGTAACCCACTCGGGGTGCTCTTCTCGCCGCGAACGGCGAATTACGGCCGGAATCCGGCACTTTTCGACCGTTCGCGGCTGTGCGGCGCTCTCGCTGTCGGACCCTGCTGGCATCATCGCCTTCGTGAACATGGTTTCCGACTCGGCTCGGCGCACCCGCCGGTTCCGCATCAGCTCCGTCGAGGTGCTGTGCGCGATCCTGCTGGTCGCGATCCTCGCCCAGGGCTGGCTGCAGCAGGCGTTCGACGTGCCCGCGCTGCGCACGGGTTCGACCGTGTTCGTCGCGGTCTGCGTGCAGGCGCTGCCGTTCCTCGTGCTCGGCGTGCTGATCAGCGGGGCCATCGCGGCGTTCGTGCCGGCCCGGGTGCTGGAGAAGGTGCTGCCCCGGCGAGCCGGCGCGGCGGTCGGAGTCGCCGGTCTGGCCGGGGTCGCGCTGCCGGGCTGCGAGTGCGCTTCGGTGCCGGTGGCGCGCCGGCTGATGGGGCAGGGCGTGACGCCGGCGGCGGCGCTGACGTTCCTGCTGGCGGCGCCGGCGGTGAACCCGGTGGTGCTGGTGGCGACGGCGGTGGCGTTCCCGGGCCGGCCGGAGATGGTGCTGGCGCGCTTCGCGGGTTCGCTGGCGACGGCGATGGTGATGGGCTGGCTGTGGGCCCGCTGGGGCAAGCTGGAGTGGATCACCGCCCGCGCGCTGCGGCGGCTGCCGGAGGTGGCGAGCGGCCAGAGGTGGCGGGTGTTCGCCGAGACGGCCCGCACGGACCTGGTCGAGGCGGGCGGCTTCCTGGTGCTGGGGGCGTTGATTTCGTCGGCGCTGAACGTGCTGGTGCCGGCCAGCTGGTTCGGGGCGCTGGGCGAGCAGCTGGTGCTGGGCATCGCGGTGATGGCGGTGCTGGCGGTGGTGCTGGCGCTGTGCAGCGAGGCGGACGCGTTCGTGGCGGCTTCGCTGACGGCGTTGCCGATGCTGCCGAAGCTGGTGTTCCTGGTGGTGGGCCCGGCGGTGGACGTGAAACTGTTCGCGCTGCAGGCGGGAACGTTCGGCAAGTCGTTCGCGACCCGGTTCGCCCCGGCGACGTTCGTGGTGGCGGTGGCGTGCGCCGTGGTGGCCGGCCTGCTGGTGGGGGTGGCGTGATGATGACGGGTGTTCGGCCCGGCCGGAAGTCGTTGGTGGGCAAGGGGTTCGTGCCTGCCGGGCGGGAGTTGCGGTCCGGTTCCTTCCCGGGTTCGGGTGTGGGTCGGAGGTCTTTGGCGGGTCGCGAGTTGTCGGTCGGCGCGCAGCTTGCCGGGTTTGGCGGCCGTCCGCGGTCGCTGCCGGGTGCGGGTGTTGGCCGGGCCCCGGGCGATCCGCCGGCCGCCGCGCGGCTCGCCGGGTATGGGAGCCGCCGGAGTTCGGGCGTGGGCCGGCAGTCTTTGGCCGACCGCGAGTTGCCGGCCGGTGCGCGGCAGTCGCGGTCTGGTCCCTGCCGGGGTTCGGGTGTGGGTCGGAAGTCTTTGGCAGGTCGTGAGTTGTCGTCCGCCTCGCGGCTTGCCGGGTTCGGCGGCCGTCCGCGGTCGCTGCCGTGGGCGGGTGCCTGCCAGGAGTTGGGCGATCCGCCGGCCCGCGTGGCCGGCCGCCCCTCGTCGACCTTGGAGGCGGCGTGAAACGCGAAACCCAGAACATCCTGCTGATCCTGCTCGGCGGCGCGCTGGTCAAGATCGCGGTCAACGGCGACTACCTGCGTTACGTCAAGCCGGCGCAGCAGCCGTGGGTCATCGCCGGCGGGGCGGTCATGGTGCTGCTCGGGGCCGTCGCCATCGTGCGCGATCTCCTGGCCGCGCGGGCGAAGGCCGCCGTCGAGCCGGACCACGGCCACTCCCACTCGGCGCGGCCCGCGTGGCTGCTGCTGGTCCCCGTGCTGGCGGTCTTCCTCGTCGCACCGCCCGCCCTGGGCGCGGACTCGGTGCTCCGCACCGAAGCGCGGGTCCCGGCGAGCGCGGCCGCCGCCAACGCCGCCGCGTTCCCGCCGTTGCCCACGGGGAACGTCGTGCCGCTGACGGTGAACGAGTTCGTCAGCCGGGCGGGCTGGGACGCGGCGGGCACCCTCGACAACCGCACGGTCTCCCTGACCGGCTTCATCGTGCACACCGGCGGCCGCACGCTGCTGGCCCGCCTGGTGATCAGCTGCTGCGCGGCGGACGCGTTCCCGGTGACGGTCCACCTCCACGGCGGCGAAGCCGACCACCTGGCGAGCGACGCGTGGATCCAGGTGACGGGCCAGGTCGTCCCCGGCACGGCCACGAAGGACAACAACTACACGCCGGACTTCACCTTGGCTTCGATGACGACGGTCCCGGCCCCGAAGGACCCGTACGAGTACTGAGCCGCGCTCGGGGTCAGTGCTCCGCGCAGGTGCCGGTGATCTCCACCGTGTGCGAGATCTCCGAAAAGCCGTGCTCGGCCGCGATCTTCTCCGCCCAGCGCTCCACCGCCGGCCCCTCGACCTCCACCGTGCGGCCGCACAGGCGGCACACCAGGTGATGGTGGTGGTGCGCGGAGCAGCGCCGGTAGATCGCCTCGCCCGAGTCGGTGCGCAGCACGTCGATCTCGCCCGCCTCCGACAGGGACTGCAGCGTGCGATACACCGTCGTCAGGCCGATGCCGTCGCCGCGTTTGCGCAGCTCGTCGTGCAGTTCCTGGGCCGACCGGAAGTCGTCGACGGCGCTCAGCAGCTCGACGACCGCGGCCCGCTGGCGGGTCGATCGGCGCCCGGGCACCGGGGCCTGGCCGCGCGGGGCGACGGCGTTCATCACTTTCCTTCCTGCACGTGGGCGACGGCGTCGACGACGATGTGCGCCAGGTGGTCGTCGGCGAGCCGGTAGACGACCTCGCGGCCGCGGCGCTCGCCCTGGACCACCCCGGCGGTCTTCAGCACCCGCAGGTGCTGGCTGATCAGCGGCTGGGCGACGTCGAGGGCGTCGACCAGCTCGTGCACGCACCGGTCGGCCGCGCGCAGCTGCAGCACGATCGCGATCCGGACCGGCGCCGCCAGCGCCCGCAGCAGGTCACCGGCGTCGGTCAGGACCGACGACGGCGGGTGGACCGGTGCGGCGGCCGCCGCGGGTGCGCACTCCGCGAGGCCCGGCTGGGCGCCACCTCCGGTGACTGTCGCCATTCCGCCTCCACGCTGCTCGTCATCGCCGCCGGCGACCATGAATTCCGTAGTCATTGCCGATAACGGCGCCACCCATCCTAGTGTTCCCCCGGGTAGCACCCGCCCCGTCATCGCGCTCTGCGGATTACGGCCGGTCGGACTAGCCCATTCGGGTGAGTTCGTGGGATATTGCCTCTTCGGCTTCGCATGTAGTGGCCGACGGTGCAAGGTTGTCGCGGAGCGTTTCGTCGCTTCTCGTACGCTGGCGACCCGCCCGGACAGAGCAGTGGGGAGACATGACCCGTTTCGCACTCAAGGCCGCCGCGCTGACGGCCGTCCTCTTCCCGCTGGTCGGCGCCGGGGTGGCCGGCGCGCAGAGCCAGGCCGTCGACGAGAAGACCGGGCCGGTCTCCTTCGCGAACATCGCGTCGGTCCGGATCGGCGGCGAAGGCCAGCACGGCGGTGCCCTGATCACCGAGACCCAGCGCTCCCCGCTGCTGCCCGGCCAGTCGAAGCTCGGCACGGACCGCGTCACGGTCCCCAAGGACGACGGCGAGCGCGCCACCTTCGGCGGGCACTACCAGATCGACCTCGGCCGCTACACGAACGGCAACCCCTACCCGGCGGGCGTCGCGAGCCGGGACCACAACGTCGTCGCCGCGCTGCAGGCGACCACCGTGCCCACCGCCGTCGCCGAAACCAGCTACGCGCTGCGCGACAACTGGCAGGGCGGCGAGAAGCCGGCCGACAACACCGTGCTCGTGCTCGAAGGCGCGAAGACGGCGGTGGACTGCACCGCGCCGTCGAAGCTGACCGGCACGTCGTCGGTGACCCGGTTGTGGGTGCGCCAGGACGGCGGGCTCGGCATCGTCCCGATGCCCGGTGGCACCGCCGGTCTCGAGCTGAAGAACCTGCGGCTCGGCCCGCCCGGCGACATCACGAACGCCAGCAAGGACACCACCCTCTCCGACCTCAGGCTGACCCGCGTCGGCGCGTTCGACCAGCTGATCCGCCAGGACGGCTGGCGGGGCGGCGACTACACCGCCGTCGCCGGCTGGCGCGTCGAAATCACCACCCACGTCAAGGACGCGGCGGGCGCCGCGCTGCAGGACGTCCAGACGAACATCGTGCTCGGCGGGGTCAGCTGCTCGGTGCCGAAGGGCTTCGTCGCGAAGGCCGCGGGCAGCACCGGCGGCGGCACGGGCGCGACGCAGGCCCCGGTGCCGACGCAGGTCCCGGCCGGGTACCTCGGCGCGGCCGCGCCCGACACGGGCGGGGACGGCTCGCGCATCCCGCTCGGCATCGGGCTGCTCTTCGGCGGGGTGTTCTTCGGGGCCGTCGCACTGCTGCTCGGCAGGCGGCGCAAGTCCGGGACGGACTAGGTGCTGCGCACCGGGCTGGCCGCCGTCTCGGCGGCGCTGGCCGTGGCCGCCTTCGCGGCCGGCGTCATCGTGCTGACCTGGCTGCCGCCGACGGTCACGCAGGCCGCCGCGCCACCGCCCGGCTCGCTGCCGGGGGAGAACGCGGCCCCGGCCGTGCTGCCCGCGGACAGCGAGTCCGCCGCGCAGCAGCGCCCGGGCACGGTCCGGCTGCCCGGCGGCGCCACCGCCCGCCTGGTCCGGACCGAGCTCACCGCCCGCGGCGTGCTCCCGATCCCGCGCGGCCTGGGCGACGCGGCCTGGTGGGGCGCGAAGCTGGGCGCGGACCAGGGAGCGGCGCTGCTGTCCGGGCACGTGAACTGGGAAGGGCAGCGGGGGCCGTTCGACGAGCTCTGGCGCATGCGTGAGGGCGACGAGGTGAGCGTGGTCGACGCACGGGGCGGCCGCTGGGTCTACCGCGTCGACGGCCTGGTGACGCTTCCGAAGGAGACGCTGCCGGAGCAGGCGGCGAAGTGGTTCGGCCAGGACGGCCCGCACCGCCTGGTCCTGGTGACCTGCGGCGGCGACTACGTCGGCGGCACCGAGGGTTACGACGAGAACCGCCTGGTCACGGCCAAGCTGGTGACCCGCCCGACGGGCTGACCCGGCGCCGCCCGAACCACCCGCAAAGCCGCACTTTCACGGGAAAGTGCGGAACCGGTCGCGGCACGATCCGGTGCAACCTCCCGCGCCCGCCGGCGCATGTGTGTCTTCGCAACGGCACGACAGCGAAGGAGCACAGGCGCATGCAGGAGCAGAACCCGGCGGAGCGGAAGCAGGGCCCCGGCCGCTGGTGGATCGTCGGCGTGGCCGGCGCTTTCTTGGTCGCGGCGCTCGTCGCCACGTTGCTGATCTTCACCGGAAAGGATGAACCCGCCGGTGCGAACGGCGCACCTACGCCGGTGGCGGCCGCGGACCAGCCCGCGAAGCAGGACGCCGGCCAGGCGCCCGCGAAGCTGTCCCTGCCCGGGGGCGGCGCCGCGAAGCTCGTCCAGGAGGACCTCGACGACACCGGCGCCCTCAAGATCCCCGAAGGCCTCGACGAAGCCGCGTGGTGGGGCGCGAAGCTGGGCGCCGACCACGGCGTCGCCCTGCTGTCCGGGCACGTGAACTGGAAGGGCAAAAAGGGTCCCTTCACCGAGCTGTGGCAGGTCAAGCAGGGGCAGGACGTCAAGCTGACCGACGCCGCGGGCGGTGCCTGGGTCTACCGGGTCGACGCGACCGAGACGATCCACAAGTCCGAGCTGGCGGGGCGCTCGGAGCAGCTGTTCGACCCGGACGGCCCGCACAAGCTGCTCCTCGTCACCTGCGGCGGCGAGTACGTCGGCGGCAGCGAGGGCTACGAGGACAACCGGGTCGTGACGGCGTCGCTGGTGTCCCGGCCGTAGCCTGCGCGAAAAGCCCTGGGCCCCGGCGGATACCCTGGACGTTCTAGTCCGATAACCGTCCCCGCATGCTTCCGGAGCGTGGAGTGCCCACGAACACCATCGATACCGTAGTCAGCCTGTGCAAGCGCCGTGGTTTCGTCTTCCCCAGCGGAGAGATCTACGGCGGTACCCGCTCGGCGTGGGACTACGGGCCGCTCGGGGTCGAGCTCAAGGACAACATCAAGCGCCAGTGGTGGAAGACCGTGGTTCAGGGCCGTGACGACGTCGTCGGCCTCGACTCCTCGGTGATCCTGCCGCGCCAGGTGTGGGTGGCTTCGGGGCACGTCAACGTGTTCACCGACCCGCTGATCGAGTGCCTCTCGTGCCACAAGCGGTTCCGGGCCGACCAGCTCGCCGAGGAGTACGAGGCGCGCAGCGGCAAGGCGACCACCGAGGACGACCTGTCCGACGTGCCGTGCCCGAACTGCGGCACGCGCGGCGAGTACACCGCGCCGCGGGACTTCAACATGATGCTGAAGACCTACCTCGGCCCGGTGGAGTCCGAAGAAGGCCTGCACTACCTCCGCCCGGAGACCGCGCAGGGCATCTTCGTCAACTTCTCCAACGTCCAGACGACGTCGCGGATGAAGCCGCCGTTCGGCATCGGCCAGATCGGCAAGTCGTTCCGCAACGAGATCACGCCGGGCAACTTCATCTTCCGGACGCGCGAGTTCGAGCAGATGGAGATGGAGTTCTTCGTCGAGCCGGGTGAGGACGAGACCTGGCACCAGTACTGGATCGACGAGCGCACGAAGTGGTACACCGACCTCGGCATCAAGGCCGACAACCTGCGGCACTTCGAGCACCCGAAGGAAAAGCTCTCGCACTACGCGAAGCGCACCGTCGACATCGAGTACCGCTTCGCGTTCAACGCGGGCCAGGAGTGGGGCGAGCTGGAAGGCATCGCCAACCGCACCGACTTCGACCTGACCACGCACTCGAACCACTCGGGGCAGGACCTGTCGTACTTCGACCCGACGTCGAAGCAGCGCTACCGCCCGTTCGTCATCGAGCCGGCGGCCGGTGTCGGCCGGTCGATGATGGCGTTCCTGATCGACGCGTACTACGAGGAAGAGGTGCCGAACGCCAAGGGCGGCACCGACAAGCGCGTGGTGCTGAAGCTCGACCCGCGGCTGGCGCCGTTCAAGGCCGCGGTGCTGCCGCTGTCGCGCAACGCCGACCTCACGCCGAAGGCGAAGGCCGTCGCCGAGCTGCTGCGCAAGCACTGGAACGTCGACTTCGACGACGCCGGCTCGATCGGCAAGCGCTACCGCCGGCACGAGGAGATCGGCACGCCGTACTGCGTGACGGTCGACTTCGACAGCCTCGAGGACGACGCCGTGACGGTCCGCGACCGCGACTCCATGGCGCAGGAGCGCGTCGCGATCGACAAGCTGGAGTCCTACCTGGCCGGCCGCCTGATCGGCTGCTGACCCGCTTCGAAGGCCCGTGAAGGCCTCCTTACCGGCTCAAGATGCCGGTAAGGAGGCCTTCACGGCTTTCCGGGCCCGGCGGACCCCAGTCACCTGTCACGGCCA